>NZ_LWFE01001013.1:0-20445 GCF_001635675.1 Oleiphilus sp. HI0061
CCAATGACTTTTCCCAATGCAGACACTCGCTTCAATCAAGCAACGCTTCTCTTTAGCCTCATTATTGGTCTTAACAAGCCTTTTGTCGATGAGTTTTGCTGACCGTCTACTCGCCCTTCGGTCAGGAAAGACATCCTTTGGTAAATCAAAACTGACCCAAGTTTCATTATCCCTCTCTTCATACTCAATATTTTCGACGTGCAAAGATGAGTTGTTAGCGCCGGTGTCAACTCTTACCTGAACGTTGAATAAATGTAGTCCAGGTAGGTCAGCGTACTCGACTGCACCTAGTAAGATCTTTCCATCCAGGTATTTCGCGAAGGAACTTCCCACAATTGTTTGCTCCTCACTTAGATTTCTATTCTTGGAAAAGTTATCATGGCTCATTTAACAATACCTCGGATTCACTGACCAAATTGTCATTCATTAGTTCTAGATTTTCAGCCACTTCGTTTGGCTTGGAAAAATAAGCAATATGAAATAATGCTTCACCCTCCTGTGCTAATGGGATGTTCTGTTTACCAATAATAATACCCTTAGCATGACTCGTGATGGTGTCTAATACTCGACCAAACGGGTCTTGAATATCTGCCAGCGCATCGCCTTTCTCCACGAGCTCACCAAGCGTTCTTTTATAACGGATAAAGCCACTGTCAGTTGACCTTACCCATCCTGACTGCCTAGCAATAAAAGGTTCATATTTAAGCTTGCTTCGTCGTTTGGTAAGCATATCTAATGAACGCATAACGTTAACGATGCCTCTTACACCCGCACGAATAGATAATTCATCAAATCGCAATGCTTCACCTGCTTCATATAAAAGTACTGGTACGCCCAGTTCTCCAGCAGATTCTCTCAACGATCCATCCCTTATATCTGCATTAAGTACAACAGGCACGCCAAAGGCTTTTGCAAGTTCATTTGTTCTTTCATCATCTAAATTTGCTCGTATCTGTGGCAGATTTGAGCGATGAATCGCACCTGTATGTAAATCAATCCCGTAGTCCGATTTTGAAACGATCTCTTTCAGAAACTGGTTTGCAATTCTTCCTGCTAACGACCCTTTAGTCGAGCCGGGGAAGCTTCTGTTTAAATCTCTTCTGTCAGGTAGATAGCGGCTTTGTGAAATGACGCCATAAACATTTACAATGGGGACTGCTATGAGCGTTCCCTTCATTCCTCTAAGTTGTTTACCTTGAATTAGGCGACTAATAATCTCAGTACCATTTAACTCATCACCATGAATCGCAGCGCTAACGAACAATACCGGGCCATCTTTTTTACCGTGTTTCACGTATACCGGCATCGACATTTCGGTGTCGGTATACAGCGCAACGGTGGGCATTTCAATGTATGCTGATTCACCCGGTTTGATGTCACGTCCTGCTATGGAAAAGCTCTGTCTCATTGTAATATCTCAACTAATATTTGTATTGCCTCAACTAATAACTAACCTTTCCCTTTAGTTTTGGTTGCGTTGGGTTTTGCCTTCTTTTCGATATGCGAAATAATCATCCCCGCTACATTTTTGCCGGTAGCCGTTTCAATGCCTTCTAGCCCCGGGGAAGAGTTCACTTCCATGACAACGGGTCCAGTAGCACTTCGAAGAATATCTACACCGCACATTGATAAGCCCATTGTTTTTGCTGCATCGACTGCTGTTTTTCTTTCAGCTGGCGATAAGCGAACTATTTCAGCCGAGCCCCCTCTGTGTAGGTTTGAGCGAAACTCACCAGGCGCAGCCTGACGTTTCATTGCAGCAACGACTTTATCTCCCACCACAAGACAGCGAATATCCGCACCATTTGCCTCCTTAATATACTCTTGTACAAGGATGTTGGCTTTTAGACCCATAAATGCCTCAATGATGCTTTCGGCTGTCTTTGTCGTTTCCGCTAATACAACACCAATGCCCTGAGTGCCTTCCAATAACTTAATGACAACGGGTGCGCCACCGACATTCTTAAGTAAGTCATCTATCTTGTCAGGCCGATTTGCGAAACCTGTTCTAGGTAAGCCAATCCCTTTTCTAGATAACAGTTGTAAAGAACGAAGTTTGTCCCGTGACCGACTAATCGCCACCGATTCATTAATACAATAAGTTCCCATCATTTCAAATTGTCTGACGACCGAAGTACCGTAGAAAGTAACTGAAGCACCTATTCGTGGAATGACAGCGTCATAAAGAGGTAAGGGCTTACCTTTATATCTCACAGAAGGTTTGGCGCTGGTAATATCCATATAGCAATGCATTGTATCGATGACATCAACAGTATGCCCCATTTCTTCTCCTTCTTCTTTTAGTCGGCGAGTAGAGTAGAGCTCTGGGTTACGGGATAGGATTGCTATTTTCATTGGGATACCTCCAAACATTGTCAGTTGAGCTTGTGTAAATCTGTCGTAATTTTGGTCCTGATTTTTTAAAGCGTAAAACGAAAAGAATTTGTGTTGACGACAAAATTTATTAGGTGGCCGAATAGCGAAACTAGTATGACAATAATGAGGATAGTGCTATCAATCAGTTGTTTTGGAATCTACTATGATGAACGTCTTAACAATGCCTGACAGATTAACAAAGAGTCAGATAAAAGAAAGTTTTTATAGAACCTACAAGCTAGTAAACCGAGTCACTAACGGAGTGAGTACCGGCGAGGTTTTTAAGCAGGGTGAGAGAGTTGCTTATTGTGAGGGTTTAGATAGTGATGAACCATTTCAATACCTCAAGGGTGTTGTTGACAGTCACATCAGGAACGAAATTAGACTGAGAGAAAATAGCACGCCTGACCTAACCGCATGGTATCGCGCAATTTGTGAGACCCTTCCAATTGAAAGCCGCAAAACGAACGACATTATCTATGAACTTTTTAAAGCAGGTCGCGAGTATGTATCGCTAAGTGACTTGGCTGGGAAAACCGAGATATCAAATACCTCTGAATTATGCTTTTTGTTGTCAAATTTGGCACGAAAAATGTGCGAGTCTATACCTTACGAACCGCCCTGCCAGGGTGATGGTCGCGATGCATACTTGGCCTTAATTTGTGAGAGTTCGACTTTAGGTGATAGGGTTAGACTTAATTGTCTCTTTAGTACTATATTTAAGGACTATTGGCATAAATAGGTTAGCTCGCTGGCCTTAACATAGGCGACATCATGGACATTGAGTTATTACGTACATTTTTGGAAGTAAAGAATACGCGTCACTTTGGTAAAGCGGCTGAAAACTTATACCTTACCCAAGCAGCGGTCAGTGCTCGTATCAAACAATTGGAAAATGTATTAGGTGCGAAGCTTTTTACTCGCTTTAGGAATAACTTACAATTAACGGTGACAGGTGAGCGCCTTATTAATCATGCCGAAACAATTATCATTGCATGGGAAAGAGCTCGCCAAGATGTATCGCTACGAAAGAAACAAAAACACGTAATTTCTCTCGGTGCCACAACAGGTCTTTGGGACCTGGTGCTGCAAGACACATTGCACCGACTTCATCGCGATTTTCCAGAAATGGCATTGAGGACGGAAGCGCACAATCCAGATATCTTAACCCGGCACCTAATGGAACGTACATTGGATGTGGCGCTTATTTATGAACCAGCGAAACTCAATGACTTGGTATCTATACCCATTACCCCTGCCGAACTGATTTTGGTTAGCACGAATGCTGACGCAACAGCAGAGGAGGCAGTCCAGCAACGTTATATTGCCATTGATTGGGGTTTGTCGTTTCAAATGAGTTTTACTCAGGTGTTTTCAGATAATATATCACCTATTCTTCATACTACGCTTTCACGAATAGCGCTTGAATTTATGCTTGAATTTGGCGGCAGTGCCTATTTACCATACCGTTTAATTGAACCCTATATCGATAAAAGCCTTTATCAAGTTGCCGATGCGCCGGTCATTGCTAGACAAATCTTTGCGTGCCATCATCGAGAGAACATTCATACGAACGAGATAGAAAACATTCTCAATGTTATTAGGGCGCTTGAAATGCCTGTAGAAGACGCTCCAGAGATTGAAGTGCCAGAAATAATAGAGATATAGAGGGTTATGACATGTTAAGTATTATCCAGCTCTCTGATGATGGTAAGAGTCAAGAGCTCGAAGCAATGTCGATTGATGATCTAATTTCCGGCGACTTACTCACGAGCCAAAAGCTGTGGATTGATCTTACGACCGAAGATCATGAAATAATTAAACGTTTGCTCACAGAGCTAAATATTGACCACCTTGCTATTGAAGATACCCTGCGAAAGAGCCACCCGTCAAAAATCGAGTTTTTTGACGAGCACTTATTTATTTTGTATCGCGGAATTCGTGCCATTGAAGATGATATATCTTTCCAACATCAGTCGATTGGACTCATTGTTAAAGACAACATTCTGGTTACTGTTCACCCGGTTAAATCGGTTGGGGTAGAGCAATCTAAAAAAGCCTTGCGTAAACTCAAACATATATCTCCTATGACGGTCGCTATTCAAATAATGAAAGCAGCATCGAGTGTTTACCTCGAGAAGTTGCTTAATTTTGATACTCAACTTAGTGAGATTGAGGAGCAACTCGAAAACAATGCAAATGACCAACAGTTGAAAGAGCTGACAAAGTTTAAGTCGCGGCTGGTAAAACTGACGCGGACATTTAATTATCATACGGACATAAGTGAAGGCTTACATAAAGAAAGTGATGAGTACGCATATTTCGACAAGGCAGCTTGCGAGCATGCAATTAACGACTTAGATGATCGTTTCCAGCGCCTTTTTACACTTGCTCAGATGCACTACGATATTTGCGGAGATTTGATCGATGGTTATTTATCGATATCAGCGCATCAGCTGAATGAAACGATGAGAGTTTTAACGGTCATCACCGCTGTGTTTGTGCCACTAAGTTTTTTGGCAGGGCTATATGGGATGAACTTTGACTATATACCTGAACTCAAGGTTGAGAACGGCTATTTTTACCTGCTCGCAATCATGTTGTCGCTGTCAACGGGCTTAGTTTATTGGTTTAAGAGAAAGCGCTGGCTGTAAAAGCCAATGTTCAATTGAAAAAGCTAGCACTAAGCTTGACCTATCGAAATAGAGATTTCAACTAGAGCTTACAAGTAGCAAGAAAAGCTTAGTCGGCTAAAGCCAAAAACTGCCGTTGAAGAGCATTGTCGAAATGGCCTAGTTCTCCTGATTTAAAGATGTCGAAGAATTTTGATTTTGAAGCACTAAGCACTACCTTTCTGACAGTCTGTCTTCTCCACAAAGTAGACATCTGAGAGTTGTTAGATTCGAATCGGTTTGTCTGATACCTGCCAAAAATATCATTACAGAGCCGGAGGTTTGTATAACGCTCATTGCTCGGCTAACATGGGTTCTAAAATCGCGTTTCAGAAAAGGACCATTAAACATGTTGCATGATTTCAATGTCCTGCCATTTCTCAGAGCATCCTTTTGTTTCTGGACCCTTTGCTTATTTAGCGTCCAAACGACCTCTAAAGAACTTCACTTTGTCACCGTTGAGCATGCTCCGCATAGTTTCGTAGAAGCTGGGAAAGTCGTCGGAAGCGTTACACAACTGCTACATGAGATTTTTGAAACAATGGGCTATCAGCTGAAGATTACTTCGGTCCCTGCAAAAAGAGCACTTTTAATGGTGGAGGGTGGTCTTGTTGACGGGGTATATCCGTATACCTACAGCGAGTCGAGAAGCAAATCTGCATACTTTTCTAACCCTATCTCAATAATTGATACTGTATTTTTCAAAAGAAGATCGTCAGAAATATCGTGGGAGACTTTATCAGATCTTCAGCCTTATAGTATCGGGTCAAATGCAGGCTACCATTATCCTATAGCGTTCCAAGCTGCTGAGC
This sequence comes from Oleiphilus sp. HI0061, assembly GCF_001635675.1. Classification (NCBI taxonomy): domain Bacteria; kingdom Pseudomonadati; phylum Pseudomonadota; class Gammaproteobacteria; order Oceanospirillales; family Oleiphilaceae; genus Oleiphilus; species Oleiphilus sp. HI0061. Next base: position 5,861 of record NZ_LWFE01001013.1, read on the forward strand.
GTGAAGGGCTCATAAAGACAGCTCCGCTGTTTTCACAAAACCCAACACTCGACAACTTAAAAAAATTGAACCGCGAGCACATCGAGCTATTTATATGCAACAAGCTGGTATGTCAGTTTTATATTGATCAGTATGCACCTTTGTTTCGGAACATTGACTATATTCCTAAAGCAGTCGGACCTATCAAGGCCTTTCATGTCGGCTTTACTCGCAAGAAGAGTGGGGCCTTAGAGTTGCGTGAACAATTTAACATAGCTCTAGATGGCGCCATAAAGACAGGTCTACTCGAAAAGATCTATAAACAGCAGGGAATCAAATCAAAAGTAAGTCGCCTGGGTTCTCAAGGTGCGAAAGGCCTAGTAATTCGATAACGAGTAACTCAGAGCTTCATCGAATCTTTAAACTGTGGAAAGGTCACGCATTTATTTTTGCGAAGCGCTAGCACCGCTCTTTTTAAAAACGTGGCATATTGCCTATTAGGAGTGATCATTAACGTCCCATAACGAGGTTATTCGCTGCTTTGAATGATACGCCACCCTAACAAACTTATTGGGTTTCCCCCCAAGAATTTGTTAGCCTAAACTCGAGTGGGCTTCGCCCTACCTCACGAGAAAATGCGCTTGAGAAGCTACTCGCGTTAGAGAAGCCGACTTTAAAAGCAATCTGTTCAATGCCTTCAGGTGTACTGATTAAGTATTCCTTAGCTCTATCCATACGAAGTTGATTAGATAGTTTTCTCCAGTTTGTCCCTTCTTTTGTTAGATAGCGTGTAAGCGTTCGTGATGAAATATTGAGCGCTTTAGCCAGTTGTTCTTTGCTCAAGTCTTGGTAGCCATTTTCCTCGAAGTAGCGTTGTGTCTTTGATTCAATGGTAAGCATATCAGGTAGTTGATCAACATATTTTTGGATTCGTTTGGTTAAGATTTTTTCCATCATACGGTTACCTAATGGCATGACGATATCCATTACACGTATGTCATTGAGCAAATAATTATCGTTTTGCTCGAACTTAACTGGGCAGCGATAGTATTCACCTATCTCTTCCATTCCGGGTAGAGGCTCTCCTTTAAACCCAACTTCTACGACAATGTCAGGAATATCGTTGTACAAGGTTTCCTGAAATGAGATGGCTGAGCCCATATCCCTCCCTAGAACAAAAGCGACGCTTTTATCACACAGGCCTCTACGATAATCAAAAGTCGTCTTTACCGAAGACTTATAGATACGTGGTTTTATGATTGAAAAATTCAATTCACCATTTAAATGCTGTGAGGCGAAGTTGATAATAGCTTTTGGTGTTTTACAAGCAAGAAGGGCTTACCCCATCAAACCGAATGAGTTTGCATTGCAATGTAAACCAACATCAAAGCCTACTCTAAAAGGATGAGTGGGCATACAAGCAAGCAAATTTTTAATCACATGCAATTCTTAGTCTAAGGACGGGTCACTATGTTCAAGGCTTTCGAGTGTAATACCAGAGCCCTCTAATACTCGCTTAGTGGATAGGCCTTTAGATAAGGCATATTCAAGCAAGATTGTCACCTGACCGCTTCCCCAACCTGGAAAACGAGCATTAGTATTCATTGTATTTATTCTTTTGTTAAACCGTAATACGACTTTTCCTATTATGCAGCAGTTAAGTTCTATTTAATCTCTATTAGGCACTCAAAAACTGAGAGTTTATTCACATTTCAATCTAACTGTCTCATTTGGTAAACGATTTGTCTTATTAAAGGATGTAGCATGTGTTCATCAATACATACTATTTATTAACAAAGGAGGTATGAAATTGATAGGGAGTATCGAACTTACAAACGATCGTACTAACACATGCCTAGTTAAGAGCATCAAAATAAGGATAAAAATAATGAAGTTAACTAAAACAATTCTAACAGCAAGTATTGCTGCAAGTGCGCTTGTCCCAGCGGCACAAGCTAATAATGATGGATATATCCCCGCACTTAGTTTTGTCGCAGGACTGTTGAACGAAGGAGTCTTCCCGACCTCTGATGCCTACACAACAAATGATGACATCATTGTGGAGGCAAATGATGGTGTTGACTTGGCGGCCAATGTCTTTGTTCCTAATGACCTGTCAGAACCAGCACCAGCCATCATTTTTGTAAATAGCTGGGCTCTGAATGAATATGAGTATTTAACACAAGCAGGAGAGTTAGCAGAAAAGGGCTACATCGTTTTTAGTTATAGCACTCGAGGTTTCGGCACATCAGAAGGCATGATTAATACGGCTGGCCCAAAGGACATCGATGATTTTAGCCGTGTGATAGATTACCTTATCGAAAACTATAACGTAGACCCAGAGAGAATAGGGAGTGCGGGTGTTTCCTATGGTTCAGGTATTTCTTTGATTGGCGCAGCACACGACCCTAGAATAAAAGCCGTTTCAGCAATGAGTGCTTGGGGCAGCTTGGCAGATTCGTTATATGGAAACCAAACACCTCGCTTGGTCTGGGGTGAGCTACTAACACTAAGTGGCAACTTACTCGGAAATCTGGACCCAATTGTCGAGCAGCACTGGTCAAATATCAAAAATCAGAACTTAAGTGAGATTCCTGCTGTTATGGAGTGGGCGGGTGTTCGCTCTCCATCCAATTATGTTGATGAGCTTAATACCAATGGTACGGCAGTTTATATCGCCAAAGCTTATGGTGATAATTTGTTCCAACCTAACTCATTAATGAGTATGTTTGAACAGCTTACCGGGCCAAAACATATTGATTTGGTTTCAGGTACTCATGCTTCAGCAGACTTACTTCCTCCAGTCATCGGTGCGGAAGCCTTACCTTGGACAAGTACCTATCAATGGTTTGATCATCACTTAAAGGGTGATAACACGCCGATAGCAAGCGCTAAACCCATTACAATGAAAGTGAAGTTTGAAGATCAGTACGATAGCTTTGACCACTTCCCTATAGAAGATTCCAGTACAGAAACCTTTTACTTACACCCTCGCTCAGCCTTCGATGATGGTGATATGGAGAGCTACCCATACTGGAGCTTCTTCGGCAGAGACAACACAATCAATGCTTGGGCCGGTACCTTATTTAGCACGCAGATTCCGCTGTTATCACAAATTCTTGAGCAGTTAGAGGTGCCTATCTTAGCGAGTATTCCAGCCGCCTCGGATATTAGAAGTATCCATTGGAAATCGAGCTGGCTGAGCGAAGAAATGCAAATACGTGGGAATCCTTCAGTATCACTACAGATACAACCAAAGCACGATGAGATCCAGCTAGTTGCTTATCTTTATGACATGAATGCTTTGGGTGTTGGAAAATTAATAACTCATGGTGCGATTACATTGCCAGACACAAACTCCGGCGAAAAAATTTCTGTCGACTTCGATCTAGTAACGACAGCATACGATGTACCCGCGGGCCATCGCCTTGTTCTAGCTGTTGATACCAAAGACCCACAATATCAATCTCCAACGGGTGTCGATTACTTTGTGGATTTTGAATATAGCAGCAATAAACAGTCAACTTTGAAAGTGCCAACGCTCTAATTATACATCCTGAAATTGTTTACCAAGTTAGAGGCATATCTTGTTACTGAGATATGCCTCTTTATTATCTAGATAATTCCTACCACGATAAGTTCACATTCTCGATTGAGTGTCTTATTCGCCAAAGATCCTGTCCCATTGGCGGATGTTAATAAGCTTCTTCTAGATTTATTCTATTTTTAGACACTTTAACTTCTACTAGAAAGAAGGTGAAAGCGTCAAACGAAAATGTGAGCCCGACGATTTCTTGGGCTATCACGTGTAACCAAGAGTCAGGCAGGTTAGCTGTTAATACATACCCCTTCGAAGCCCATATTGTGATTTGATTAAGACAATAATCTCTTTAGGCGACACTTTTAAGCTTTCGTTGATTGCTGAAGGTGTAGAAACGAAAGCACAAGAGAGTGAACTAATTAAACTGGGCTGTATTCAAGCTCAGGGTTATCTTTATTCAAAGCCTGTCGATAGCATTGTATTTCATGAACAATTTATCGCTTCTTTAACATAGGGTGTGGTGATTAACAGCGGGTGTGATTGACCTGTGGAAAAGAAGGTCTAGCGGAGACCTTCTTTGTTAGGGCCAGGGAGACGGTTGCTGTTGTTAATATGTTGTATAGCGTTAAGCCAGACTATGCGTAATCGTAATCACCAGCTGCATTTATGGCGGCCTGGTATGCGGGCCTAGCATGAATACTGGCAACATAATTGCTAATATTAGGATGTGTTTCGGGAGTTGCCAGGCCTCTTGCGCAGGCTGCTTCTAGTGGAAAAATCATTTGAAAATCAACACCACTCAAGGCATCACCACAGAACCAAGAACGTCCATTTAAGTAATGATTGATATAGCTTAAATGTGTGATTAAATTTGGCTTTATAAAGGTAGAAATTGCTTTTTCGGCGATCTTTTTTGCAATAGGTCTAGCAAAAAAAGGCATCGGGCTGGTTTTAACCTTATCAAATACAAGCTTCATAACGAGATAAGGCATCAATGAACCTTCAGCATAGTGCATCCAGTATTGGTAGTTTAAATATTCTTCAGTGTTGATTTCCGGCTTTAGATTTGGAGCGTACTGATTCACTAGATAATCGATGATAACCGCAGACTCTGCAATTTTATTTTCGCCATCTTCCAAGATCGGAGCCTTACCAAGAGGGTGCACTTCCTTAAGTTTTTCTGGAGCTAGGTAGGTAGTAGGGTCTCGCTGATAGGATTCTATTTCAAAGTCTAGCCCTAACTCCTCTAAGGCCCAAATAACGCGTTGAGATCGTGAATTATTCAAGTGGTGCAACTTAATCATTTCTACATCCTATATACTATTAGTTCATAATAAGAGTTATAGTATTATTTCTATATCATTGGTTCTTGTACTTTCTGATTTAAATTATGTACTTTCGGGTAAGATATTTTTTGGATGAAAAAAACGCTTATAAGAGGGGCGATAAAAGAACATGCACATAATATGCATGAGTTTCTCGTCTGCTTGAGTGGGGGCTTATTAATTGAAGATAGTCTAGCAACATATACACTAAAACAAGGAAGCGCGATCTTTATTCCTTGTAATATGGTGCATAAAATTACCATTTTTGATGGCGAGTCAGCATGTAGCGAAGTACTGCTTGCTTGTATCAAACCCGCCACACTCGACTTAATGCGTTCGCCATGCAATAACGACTTTATAGAAAAACTAAAGCAAGAAACGACACTGTCTCATTCCAATAATGATCAGGGCGACAATCTAGAAAGATGCATTCAAGAAGTTGATGCACTCTCGATGTCACCTTCTCTTTTGAACCAATCATTTGCGGAAAACTGCTTTATAAAAATGCTGCTTCTACATATGGAGAGGCTGCATCAAGACACAGCTCTTTCTAAAATCAGTTTCGATCATATTGATCACATTACTGCATGGGTCAGACGGCATTATGTCGAAGATATCAATTTAGATGATTTGAGCAAGAGGTTTTCAGTATCTCGGAGCCAGCTTACACGAAAATTCAAGCAGAAGTATGGGTTCAGTCTAATTGAGTTTGTTCTGCAACTGCGTTTCGATGATGCTGCAAAGCAACTCGCGTTTTCTAAAAAGGACATTACTCGCATTGCCCTAGACATAGGATTCAATAATCTCAGTCACTTTCACAGGCAGTTTAAAAAACGTTTTGGCATGACGCCGCTTTCTTTTCGTAATATGACCGCTCAATCGAGTTAGACAATTGCTTAGCCAAGTATTTATAACAAAACAGAGTTTCATCACATGGTCTAGACTGTTCGTTCTAAACTCTAATAATGTTGCCAGTTAGTTTTATTTTCGCTTATGTCTACAAATCTTTATACATTCGATCGGGGTTTTATCTTCATCGTGACATGGCTGTCATTTAATATCTGTCAGGCTGCTGGAATTGTCGATATAACGCTTCAAGATCAAAATGGCCAAGCACTTGTCGATGGTGTCGTTTATTTTCAAGTCGAATCTGAATATGCTTCCTTGTCTGGCAATAAGCGTATTCCATCGAACTTGATAATGGATCAGAAAAATAGGCAATTCGCCCCTCATGTATTGATTGCTCAGGTCGGTGATTTAGTGAGCTTTCCGAATAGCGACAATATTAGACATCATGTTTATTCGTTTTCAGAGCCAAAGCGCTTTGAAATAAAGCTTTACGCCGACAAGCCGGAATCTCCTATCAAGTTTGAAACGCCAGGCGTCGTGGCACTAGGGTGCAATATACACGATTCAATGCTTGGGTATATTTTGGTTATAGATACACCTTATGCAAGCAAAACAGACAGTAAAGGTCGAGCGAGTTTGGCTGTGCCGGAAAAAGTGCCATCAGAGTTTTTTGTATGGCACCCTCTGTTAAAAAACACTGCAAAGCCTCTTAAGGTGTCTGAGTTTGATGTGAATTCTCCACAAACCGTAGTCATTGAGATCAAATCAACGAAAAATACTAAGTTTAATAAGAAGCGCTGGCGCTGACGACCAAGTGAGATAGAAGAATGAATTATGCTCCGAAATTCTGTATTGCATTAGTAATTTTGATCTTGTTTTTTACAAGCTCTGTTAATGCAGCGGGTAGTAAGTTATTGGGTACTTCGGGTGTTACCTCTATCGAAGGTAGTGCAGGAGGAGGTTTAATTCCTTGGGCGCCGTTAGGGGGGTACGCTACTAGAGACGAGCTAGGTTTCAGCATAGTCGCAAGTGAAGTGGACGTTGATGATTATAATATGAGCGTGCACGGAGCTTTGATTAATTTTCGAGACCGTATCGAATTCAGCTTCGCTCATCAGGACTTTTATGTTGATGCATTATCGCAATCGGTGAGACAAAATATTATTGGTCTGAAGGTTCGACTTTTTGGCGATTTGGTTTATGACACATTACCGGTAATCAGTATCGGTACACAGCAAAAAAGACTCATTGATGCGGGTGTGATCAATCTTGTTGGCGCTAAAGATAGCAGCGGAACTGATTTCTATCTAAGTGCTGCAAAAGCGTGGATCGACGGATTGTTTCATCATACTAGCTTTGTGAATGCGAATATTCGCTACAGTAATGCAAATGAACTCGGTTTGCTCGGTTACGGCGGCGATAATGCAAGGTCTAAGTTTTTATTCGAAACAGCGCTGGGCGTTTTCGTCGGTAACAACGTTGCTTTGGGTGTTGAGTTTAGGTTCAATCGATCGCAGATGAGCAAATTTCTAAACTAGTTCTCGAGTATGAGCATCGTTTACAAAGCTTTGAGGATCAGCTCAGCCAGAAAAGTTCAGACATTGATGATAACCGAAAAGCGCTGGCGCTTACGCAAGAGGTTCAATCTCTTTGGCTCAGGGCGGGACAAGATACAAGCCCCAGCAATCGAATCTCAAGTTATGATGACATTTTGAAGATCAAGCCCGATGACTGTGAAGCTTTGACCTACAAGGCGGATGCGGTATTAGAAATCAATGAGCCACAATGGGCCGCAAACCTATGCCAGCAAGCTTTAGAGCTTGATCCTGACAATGGACATGCATTTTATCAGCTTGCCTGTGCTTATACGGCACTGCAGCAATATGAGGAGGCGCTTTCCTATTTATCTAACGCAATTGCTAAAAGTGATAGCTATCGAGATGAGGCTACTAAGGATGACGCTTTAAAAGCGTTGCGTACGCACCCTTCGTTTGAGGAAATGATAAAAAATACACTAGAAGATCTATGACAGCCGGTATTCTGAGCCTTAGAGCAAATAGCTTCCTGTTAGTTGTAGCAATGCTGCTGGGTTCAACATTTTGTGCGTCTGCGCCAAAATATTCAACGCTGGATATATATCAGTTGAGTAGAGAAGTGTCCGCGCAAACTGGCTATACCATTATTTTTAGTCCGCGAGTTAGAAGTCAAACAAAAGTTTCGATGTTGCTCAGCAAGAAAATTAATCCAGAGAGCCTTTATAGTATTTTTTTATCAGTGCTTAACGTTCACGGGTATGCTGCTATTCGTGATGCAAATCTGATCAAAATTGTACGAGAAAGGAAGGCTCGGTATATGTATTCCAGTGACTAAAACCCAAACCACATACTTTACCTATTTGTCGTTCCGTGAACCGTTAAGGTGAGGTGTTTCTAAGCAGTTTTATCTTTTGAAACTATTATTTGCGTATACTTAACAATACAGAAATGGTGAATTTATATTCAAATATGGTTTGACTTTGTTTTGCATTAATAAAACCAATACTTGAGCAGCACGCCTTGTGGTGTATCTCGCCATTGCCGTGTGACAAGGAAGCCTTGTATCGAATCACTCATGTAAGAGGCTTAATGAACCAAGTCATTCAGTCGGCGTTCTGTGATGATCAGGGAGATCATTTTCTTCATTTTGTCTCTAACAATCTCGGCTTCTTTATGGAGTTGCTGATTGCGCTGCTCCTTATTGTCGCTCAGTGTTTTCAAGCTTAGGCTTGGCTGGTACCGTGCAAAGCTCATATACAGCTTGGGAATCTTCTTTTTGACCGGCTTGGGAATACTAAGTGTTCTTGAATGCTTAATCGTCTCGTGCATATGTTGAGGAAGCCACTTGAATAGAGGCTCTAAGCGTCGGTCTAACTTAATTGGCATGGCCCAGCGATCAGAGCCGTGATGGACGGCGATTAAAACCGGGCACTGGTTAACGAGTGCCAGCTCAATAAAGCGAGGGCTGAGAAAAGGAAGCACCGCAACGCCGTCGCCAAAATTACACAGCTCGCCCTCGGGCATAATAACGCAATCAGTAAAGCCTTCTTCTTGTAATAATACACAGGCTTCATCAAAACCTACTCCGTGGTTAATCTGCGTGAGAAAGCTAAGTAATTGTTTCGCGATGGGCAGCTCGTAAAACTTTCGCCAGGTGATACCGAAGGGCGAACGCTTCTCTCCACCATGCTTTTGCATGGAATCTGCCAGGCCAACCAAACCTGCCAGCGCACCCATCATCGGCCCATGATTTAGCGCGATAATTAAACGCGGCTCCTGAGCCAGAATCGTATCAAGGTCTTCAGAGGACTTCGCTATTACGATATCTTTGATATAAAGCGTTTTGAGTAAGCGTTTAACGAAGTGGAAATCTTTGACGGTTCTCATAGAGTGCTTCGGTTTTGGTTTAGAGCTTCTATTCTAACCTCAATTGGGAAAAGGGTTGAGAAAATTTTCGCTCTCTCTTTTATAACCAATAGGAGGTAAGTCATTACCTACTCTTATCAGCCTAAGCTTGCCAATAATTGATCTAAGTCAAACGAGATTGATTCCTATTAAGCTTCAATGGTATTCATTAAGTTCTATTGATAGCCTTTAGATACGAATCATTCCTATTATTGTTTGTGAGGTGAATCTTGATGACGCAAAGCTTAAGTATGGATCGATTATCAGAAGGTCAGAACGCAACCATTACACAGATCAGTGGCGGTAAAAGCCTTGCCAGAAAAATGATAGGGCTTGGTTTGCGTGTGGGTAGTGAGGTCTGCTTGCTCCAACGTCGCCGACACGGTTTGGTTCTCGCAAATCGTGGAACGAGAATCGCCTTGGGCGATAGTATTGCCCGTCATCTTAAAGTTTCTCCTTGCTAGCAGCTTCAGAGGCCTAAGCCTATGTTAACCATCGCTCTGGGTGGCAACCCTAATTGTGGTAAGTCAGCCCTTTTTAATCAATTTACAGGAATTAGACAAACCACAGGTAATTGGCCTGGCGTAACGGTTGAGCGCAAAGCAGGGCGAACAAAGTTGCTAGGAGACGAGGCAAACGTTGTCGACTTGCCAGGTATTTACTCGCTGGATGCATCGTCTCTGGATGAAAAAGTTACCCGGGACTATCTTCTCTCTGCCGACGCTGACCTGATCGTTAATGTGGTTGATGCCTCGAATCTTGAGCGTAACCTCTATTTCACTGTGCAATTACGAGAAATGGGCGTTCCAGTGGTCGTGGCGCTGAATATGATGGACGTTGCCCGCAAGCGTGGCATTAGTCTCGATGTTGAACGCTTAAGCGAAGCCTTATGTTGCCCGGTGGTGCCTATCGTCGCTGTGACAGGGGAAGGCTTGAAAGGTTTGGCTAGCGCGATCAAGTACGAGTTAAGTTCCAGCGAGCAGAACTCAATCGAGCTGGTACATGAAGACTTGGTTGAGCAGGCAATCCTATCCGTTTCCGGCTATCTACCAGCTACTGTTAAAGCAAACGAACAACGCTGGGTCGCGACTAAGCTTTTGGAAAATGATAGCGCTGTATTGGGCGCAATTGAATCGGCTGGTCAAAAAGAGCTGCTATCAAGGGTTTCCCATTGGCAGAGCAAGATTGAAGAAAGAACCGGGGAAGACGTCGACATACATATTGCTGATGGGCGCTTTAATCATGCACATTGCTTATCGCAAGAGGTAATAAAGGAAGCTGGTGTCGTGGGCAAGAATCTATCTGATAAGATAGACCATATTGTACTCGGGAAGCGCTTGGGAATCGGTATATTCTTACTGGTTATGTATGCGATGTTTACCTTTACGATCAACGTTGGCGGTGCCTTTATTGACCTCTTCGATATGGGCGTGGGTGCAATTTTTGTTGATGGCACTGCGCATCTGATGGGGCTGCTTGGCTTGCCTGAATGGAGCAAGGTGTTTTTGGCAGATGGTATTGGAGGGGGCATTCAGGTTGTCTCTACCTTTATTCCTATTATTGTTTGCTTGTATTTGTTTTTATCCGCACTTGAGGATAGCGGCTATATGGCACGCGCAGCCTTTGTGATGGATAGAGCTATGCGTAAGATTGGTCTGCCAGGTAAAGCCTTTGTACCGATGATCGTTGGTTTTGGTTGTAATGTTCCCGCTGTCATGGCGACGCGAACCCTGGAAAACCAGCGAGAAAGAAAGCTTACTATTTTGATGAATCCTTTTATGTCATGTGGTGCGCGTCTACCTGTATACGTATTGTTTGCGGCGGCCTTCTTTCCTGACAATGGTCAAAATCTAGTGTTTATTCTTTATTTGGCAGGTATTGCTGTTGCTGTTCTAACGGGTTTAATTATGCGTAAAACCCTTCTTCAGGGCGAAAGCAGCGGTTTTATGATGGAGCTGCCTCCTTATCACTTGCCCACCTTAAAAGCCGTATTATTAAGAACCTGGGATAGAGTAAAGCTTTTCATCCGCGATGCCGGGAAGGTGATTGTTCTGATGGTGCTGGCGCTAAATGTGCTCAACTCGATTGGCACGGACGGCTCTTTCGGGAATGAAGATTCTGAAGACTCGGTCTTAAGCGAAGTGAGCAAAACGCTTACGCCGATGTTCTCTCCTATGGGCATTAGTGAAGAAAATTGGCCTGCTACGGTTGGCATCTTTACCGGGGTCTTAGCTAAAGAAGCCGTTGTGGGCACCTTGGATTCACTATATGGGCAATTAGCGAGCGAAGGTGAAGCGCAAGAGCAGGGCTTTGATCTGGGAGCTAGCCTGAGTGAAGCATTGGCAACAGTACCGGAAAACTTTTCTGCTATAGGGGATATGCTGTTTGATCCCTTAGGCTTAGATGTGGGCGATATCAGCAATATCGATGCCGCCGCTGAAGCACAGGAAGTGAGCCGTGGAACCTTTGGCGAAATGGTCGAACGTTTTAATGGCCAAGCAGGCGCTTTCTCTTATCTGCTATTTATTTTGCTCTACTTTCCTTGTGTGGCGACGATTGGTGCAATTGTCCGCGAAACCGGGCGTTCCTGGGCGGGCTTTGTTGCATTGTGGACAACAGGTGTCGCCTACTTTAATGCCACCGCGTTTTATCAACTTGCGACCTTTACTCAGCATCCTATAAGTTCTGCCGCACACTTAGCCGTTATTTCAGCCTTGTTTGCTCTGGTCATAGTGGTTTTAAGAAGACAGGGCGATGAGGATGAAGCTATCGCGTCCAAGCTTCAGCCTGAGGGTGCTTTATTATGATTTTGTCTGATATAAAAGCGTATTTGCAGCAGTGTCAGCAGGCGAGTCTGGAAGATATCGCTTTGCACTTTGACAGCAGTGTCGAGGCCGTTAGAGGGATGCTGGATATTTGGCTTAGAAAAGGGCGGGTAGAGCATTGTCTGGCGAATGATATTTGCGGAATATCATGTCGACAGTGCGACTCGCCATCGATGCAAATCTACCGCTGGAAGGGGGGCGAGTCTTCGTTAGCAACGATCCCTCTCAGAATGTGTGACTAGTGCTATCGTAAGGCGAGTCGATTACTTAGGCATGATGCACTCTTCTCGATGAGGAGAGGTATGGCAGCGTATTTTCCATAATAAGGATAAAGCGCGGGCATCAAAGCGATCTGTAACCTTAAGCGTTAAACGAATATTCTTGTAGAAATCCTCTAACTCATCTTTGGTCGACTGGTCGGTTCTGATCCAATATTTTTTGGGGATCTGTTTTTCGGCATTGTTAATAAGGGTGGAAATATTATTCATCCGGTTAACAATATAGTGGCGCATTTTAGTACCGAAGTCTTCGCTAAACTCAGACTTGATAGAGATAGCCTGGAGCATGCCGTAAAACAAGCGTATATCAAGAATTCCCCCTCGCTCGCCAAGACCTTTATATAGTTCGAAGGTGTTATAGGCTAGCGCGGGCATGAGGACGATATCCAGTCCTCCATTGTTAAAATGCTCAGAGAAATTTGAAAGTGTCACCTTGATAGGAACCGCCCCCGAGAGTTCTGCAAACATGCGCGTTTGGATGTCGCCATTTAGCACCGCAAGAGTTTTACCCTTAAAGTCATTGATTCCTTTAATTTTCTTGTCGTTTACGAAAGCGAACATGGAGCCAACGGGTAGTGAAGCGACGACTTCATAGTCACCGTCCGACATTAATTCAACGGCTTTTGGGGAGGTAATGGCTGCCAGAGTTTTATGAAGTTTTCGTTCCGAGGTAATGCCGCCAATGGCATCGAGAGTGCCGGCAAATTGTACAAAGTCTCGTGACAGAATTGCAGTAACGATGCCGATATCACACTTACCTTCCTTAAGATCTGAAGCCACAAGATTTTCATCTTCATAAGCAATAAATGACAGGTCGAGCCCCCAGGTTTGGGCAATCGGGGTAAGGTCTGAGAAGAATGCAATGACTGGGCCGTTCTGGCCAACTGGGTCCCATGTGCAAACAGTTTTCTGCTCGAGTTTTGCTGAATGAGCGCTGACGCAGAAAAGAGAAAGTAGCGATATAATGAAAAATCTAGGGAACATTGTGAAAAGCAGTCCGTATTTGCTTCGGTGTAAAAAATATAGGCGCTATTGTATCGCAGCATTGAAAGCTATGCAGTGAATCAGGTCGAATTCTTTGCTTAACGACGAAAGAGACTTTATATCCGTTTCACAACTATGACTTAAAGCACTTAACAAATTACAGAGGAAGGTTTAAGGTTCCGCGCTATAGACTTGGAGTAAGAGAATCTCCTGGCGAGTGATGTAATATGGATAGAATACGCAAGAGGTATGGATGAGTAGGGCTGTTTCGAGTATCAAGGGTCGCTGTATGCGCGAATGCAGGAAGAGTCTTCGTCTTGTTATATATTGCGTGTTGGCTTGTGCATCCTCGTTGGTTGGTGCCGAGCCTCCCGAAGGGCTGGACTTTATTGGTGGCTATTATGAGAAAGGTGAGTATAAGTGTTATGCGGAGCCTTGCTTTACAATTCATAAAGGAACCGAGGCAGCTGCTGCGAAAGACCGGCCTTTTTCCCCAAGAGATTGGCAACCTAGAACACGAAGTTGCCAAAAAGCTTATACACAAGCGCTGGCAACAGCGAGTACAGTCGATATTCGCTATGCCAAAAAAGGTGACTGTGTTTTCGTTGTCGAAGGCGAATGGCTTGACCCCTATACCACCGAAGTTATTACTGAGTTAGGTGATATCGCACTAGATCAGTTGGTGAGCTATAGAGAAGCCCACCGTTACGGTGGTGCGTACTGGTCTCATGCTCAACGTATGGAGCTGGTGAGCGATTCAGATAACATCGTGCCGGTAGCTTCCATGAGCAAAAAAGCCCGCGCAGGGAAGTCGCCGACCCAGTGGATGCCCGAGAACAAAGCTTATTGGTGTGACTATATCGTGCGCCGAGAGATTATTCAGCGCAAGTATAAGCTTTATCTGCCAAGAGAAGAGCGCGAATTTCAGCAGGAAATTAAAAAACTCTATTGCAAGTACTAGCTGAAATGATAGCGGCTCAGTGACTATCTAAAGGCCGGTTATAAGCGCTTATTTAACAGGGAAATAAGTTTCATTGGTAGTTCTGCTGAGGCTAACACTTCTCCATGACTTGGAATTAAGATTGCTGGTTGGTCATTGTCTATTTGCTTCAATGCCCACTGTTTAAACGTGGCCTTATCGTCAAGAAGAAACCACTTGATCACTTGACTCATTTTTAAACCCGGTGCAGCGCCAAGCACTTTCTGCATGACTTTTGCAATCGGCTGGTTAGACATGCGTTCATAGTTCAAAAAGCTATCACAAGTAATCCATAAGCTGGTTTGCGAGTCTTTATCGTGCTTTTTAAACCAGGCATCATGACCCCGGTGACCTGGTGGAATCAGTACAGAGTAATTAAATGGCA
>NZ_LWFE01001014.1:0-3852 GCF_001635675.1 Oleiphilus sp. HI0061
ATCCATATATAACTGGGCGATTAGGCGACGCATATTCCTGGTTTTAAGGTGGATGCATATTCCTAACGGCCTAGCGAACAAAATTGACCGAGTTTTCTTTGCAGTTAGAAGGCGTTTATTTCCCATCTGGGACCCTTTAAGTAACCCTAACGAACAGTCTCGCTTACTATATGATGATTTTGGCGGTAATGCGCCAGAGCAAAAAAGCCACGCTACGAAATAAAGTAACCGATATGTTTGCTGAAGGAGCAAAACCATTAATATTTTAATCGTCGCAAATTCTCTAGACAAAGGTGGCCGAACGAAACGAATCAGCCAAGAGAAATCTGGTCTTGAAGCACTTGGTCATTCCGTCTTTCTTGCATCGTTTGAGCCACCACCTTCGTGGGTGTTAGAACAACACCAGGACAGCACTAACTGGCTGTGCCTCACTAAGAAAGAAGGCAAGTTTGATTTCGCTCTGATCCGGCAATTAATCAACACACTAAAAACAATGAAGATCGATATTGTACATGCGCATTGTGAAGCTTCTGCACTCTATGCAGGTCTCGCATGTAAGTTAACACGAAAACCAATAATCGGTACTTATCACCGCTCAGAACTACGTTATTATCAACCCACCCTAAAGAACAAACTCTCTGCTTGGTTATTGAATCATTACATCGCTATATCGAATGAGAGAAAGCTGCGCATGGTGAATCAGCTTGGTATAAACGATAAAAAAACAACCACCATTCATGGTGGCGTAGAACTAAGCGAAGTACCCCAACCTGAAGGTAATGCGACACAAGCAGCAAAAGACAAGTTAGCACTTAATGGGCGTATTTTATTCTCTGCAGGTCATTTAGGGCCCATTAAAGGGCATGACGACAGTATCGAAGCCTTAGCACTATTGAAACAAAAGTCCCCTAAGGTTCTCGATAGCACTCACCTATACATTGCTGGCGACGGGGCACCTCAAGACTATGAGCGACTTAGAACGCACATTAGAGATAAAGGCCTGGAAGATAAAATCACCCTACTCGGCCAGGTCACCAATGTAATGGATTGGATGCAGGCCTGCGATATCTTTCTACAACCCTCCCGAGAAGAAGGTTTCGGCTTGGTTTTCATCGAGGCTGGCATATGCCATAAGCCGACACTGGCAACCCAGGTTGGCGGCATCCCTGACATCATCATTAATGAAGAAACTGGCATTTTGGTACCACCAGAAAGCCCCAAGGTATTGGCAGAAAAGTTAGATTTACTTTTAAATAACGACTCGCTCGCACAAAAGTTAGGAGAACAGGCCCACCAAAGAACCCTGGATCACTTCTTACTCTCTGACCAGATTCAGAAGTTGGAGAAAGTTTATCGTGATCAGCTCTAAACACAAAGCTCTATTCGGCATCTACTTACTTGCTCTTCACGTATTTGCCGCATTCTTGTTCAATAAAACTTATACATTTCAAAAAGTGCTAATCGACCTTGGCCTAGAGCAACGCCCCTACGTTAATAGTCCCACCTATAAAGCAACACTCGCCCACCAGTTAAGGCGAGATGGAAATACCTCTCCCGAGTCTATCGCATTCTTCGGAGATAGCATGATACAAGGCTTAAATACTAGCGCGATTATAGATAGAAGCGAGAACTACGGTATTGGTTTCGATACAACTGAAGGTTTGTTAAATAGATTATCTCAATATCGTTCAAGCCAAATTGCTAACACTATTATTATTTGTATTGGTACTAACGATCTTAGCATTCTTACTCCTGAGCAAATCGTAAGTAACATACTAAAAATAATTGACATAACACCAGAAACACAAAACATATATATTTCAGGAATACTCCCTATATCCCTAGAACGAAATCAGAAATTACAGCACCAAGCACCAATCAAGCAAACTAACCAACTCTTAAACAAAGCACTCAGACACAGCCTAAACACAACCTTCATCCCTCCACCCAATGAATTGCTGGATAAGTCAGGCCACTTATCTTCAAAGCATCATATCGGAGATGGCTTGCATCTGAGCTCATCTGGTTATGACATCTGGATAAACCACCTCAAAGACTACCTGAACATTCAACCTCTTAAAGAAAGTTTATAAACGAGTAGATATAAATTTCACCTATAAACTCTAGCGAGCTCTAGCTCTTTTTCTGAACAAAGACTGACCAAGGTCAAATACCCGCGTTTTTTATACGTATAAAATTCATTCCACCCGATTATCAAAACTGAGGTCTAAGGAATGAGCCAGAAAAAAGTAACATTAGTGATTTCTCCCAGGGATCGTTATAGCGGTCTCTCTGACTGTATCAAAAACGTTTATGAGCATACCGACAGTTCGCTATTTGACCTGATCATTCTTGATTTAGGTTACCCTTCGAGTGAAATCGCTTTAGCCAAAGAAGCCATTGCAGGAAAGGATAACGCCAAGATTATTTCTCACGGGCGCATAATCCCACTAGAAGGAATCAGCAAAATACGCGACCAAATCAAAACTCCCTTTACCTTTCTGCTAGATAATGACTCAAGAGTTTCTGAAGGTTGGCTCCCACCACTTATCGAAACTGGTGAAAAAACAGGTGCTGCTGTTATCTCCCCACTAACGCTAGAGAAAGATGGTGTCGACGGAGACTATACCCGTAACCATATCTATACCGTTGAGATCCGCACGATTGAAGTTGAAGGTAAAACTTATCTTATCGAGCATAAGCCTTACCGCCGTGAACTGCCTGAAAACATGCCAAAAGAAACCGTGCCGACTCAAGCATTTGAACTACATGGCGTCATGTTTAATACACAAGCCTTACAAAACATTGAACTGCCACATATGACAATTCGTGAACATCTGGATATTGGCATGCAGCTTCAGGCAAAGGGAGAGAAGCTCTATGCCGAACCACGCTCAGTCATCTACTTTGATAACCTGGGCACACGAGCTAACCTAAGCGACCTAAAGTATTTTGACCTTCGCTGGAATAGAAAAATCGGAAAATACTCACACGATCTATTTGAAAAGCGCTGGGGGTACAAATGGTATGCAGAAGAATCGGTCTATTTTTGGTGTCAGCGCAGAAGACTATACATAATTTTACGCTGGGCTTTTCTTCCAATAAAAGTTGCAAACCTACTAGACCGTATCGTCAGTAGCGTTAAACGGCGGTTCTTTCCTATTTGGGATCCGGTCAAGAACCCTCTTGAACATTCGAAATTACTGTATGATACTTTGGAAAACAATTCGCCTGTGCAGAAGAGTCACAACTTGACACTAAATTAAGTAACTTTCCGTGAACTACAATTAAGACGCTTTTGTTAGTTGTAGTTCACGAAAGCAAATCTTTGATCCCATAAAAGCCACACATGATGACAGTGTATACTCCATATACTATTTAGGAGTATCGACTCTTACGTACCAGTATCGGGCTTTCAAAGTATTTATAAGACACACTAGATATCATATATGTTAAAGCTAGCCCTCCTCCGTATCCCAAAATACGATCGCTATTAGACATTTCGCCACCATATCGTTCAATTAAATGAATAATTGGGTAGTGATATATATATAAGCCATAAGATATTTTTCCAGTGTATACCATAAACCGTCCTTCAAATACGGCGTTTTTCAAGGTAGTTGTCGCCTGAGCATTTAAGCTGCTTGTTTTTCCTTCTCCGGGTTCAACTTAACGTCACCCACTTTCTCCCAGTTCCGCGTAGCTTTTGACCACCTTATTTGGTTCTTTCTTTTCATCTTGCGATAAAGCTCATCCCTCTTCGATAATATTTCTTCATCCAGACCTAAGTGCCTTTGCTCTGGGGTAACAAAGTTAATTCGACTATGCCGGTGCTCTGTGTTGTACCAAGTG
>NZ_LWFE01001015.1:0-6976 GCF_001635675.1 Oleiphilus sp. HI0061
AACCGCACCTGAACCGTAATCCATCAAGACAAAATTAGCCGTCCAAACAGGTACTTCTTCGCCCGTAATTGGGTGGATAGCAGTAAAGCCGGTTGGAATACCTTTTTTCTCCATCGTCGCCATATCTGCTTCAGCGACTTTGTTGTTCTTACACTCTTCAACAAAGGCTTTCACCTCAGCATTATTCCCTGCCGCTTCAAGAGCAAGAGGGTGCTGGGAAGCAACTGCAACGTAGGTCACACCCATTAAAGTATCTGGGCGAGTGGTATAAACGCTTAGCTTGTCATCTCGACCTGCTAGGTCGAATGAGAATTCCAAACCTTCAGAGCGGCCGATCCAGTTGCGCTGCATGGTTTTGACCTGCTCAGGCCACTCATCTAACTGATCGAGATCTGCCAACAGCTCTTCAGCATAATCAGTAATCTTGATAAACCATTGTGGAATTTCTTTACGCTCGACCAAAGCACCAGAGCGCCAGCCGCGGCCATCAACAACCTGTTCGTTTGCCAAAACAGTTTGGTCGACAGGGTCCCAGTTGACGGTTGCGTTCTTCTTGTAAACCAAACCTTTCTCGTAAAGCTTGGTGAAGAACCACTGTTCCCACTTGTAGTACTCAGGCTGACAGGTCGCCAGTTCGCGACTCCAGTCGTAGCCAAAGCCCAGTGCGTTCAACTGAGTCTTCATGTATTCGATATTTTCGTAGGTCCACTTGGCAGGTGCTACCTTGTTATTGATCGCAGCATTCTCTGCAGGAAGACCAAAAGCATCCCAACCCATTGGTTGCATTACGTTTTTGCCTTGCATGCGCTGATAGCGAGAAACAACATCGCCAATGGTGTAGTTACGCACGTGGCCCATATGTAGTTTTCCGCTCGGATAAGGGAACATGGACAGGCAGTAGTATTTCTCTTTTGTTTCGTCTTCAGTGACAGCAAAGCTGTTGTTGTCTTGCCAAAATTTACGGGCTTTTTCTTCTATTTGCTGCGGTTGATAATGTTCTTGCATGAGAGTCTTCAATGTCGCGTGTTTTTATAAAGAGTGAAAAATAAGGTACTTTTTAGAAGCTTGGCGCTTAAAGATGGATAAAGCATCAAGCCGACTAAAACCAGCCGGCTATTCTAGCCTAGATTACGGTGCTTTTCACGCTTCTGTTGATGCTTTTCAGCGCCTGACTCTTAGTACTAAAACGAGCAGAGCACAAAACCAAAATAGGGGAGTGGAACCAGTGTGTGAAAAAGGTGTGCGTCCTTCCAGTAAACGAATTTTAGAAAACAAAATCGTTTGTACAAATTGCTCACTTTGGGCTGTAATCTTTCCGCGCTCGTCGATGATCGCACTAACCCCATTATTGGTGCCGCGCACCATGTAGCGGGCATTTTCAGCAGCACGCATCTGCGCCATTTCCAAATGTTGAAGCGGGCCTATCGAGGTGCCAAACCAACTGTCGTTACTGATGGTGATCAGGTAATCTGCGTCGGCCGACTGCTTGGCAACAAAATCAGGGTAGACCACTTCATAGCAAATAAATGGCGCCACTTGATAGTCGAAGGACTTTAGCAAGGCTTGGTCTTCTGCACCGGTTCGAAAGTCAGACATGGGTAGGTTGAAGAAGTCGATCAGGCCACGCAATAAATCTTCCAGCGGAACATATTCCCCAAAGGGAACCAATTTCTGTTTATGGTAGATACTTTCGCCTTCTGCTTCACGCGCACCAAGACTAACAATACTGTTGTGGTAAACCTGGCGACCGCTCTCTCTATCGATGTGTCGAAAGGGGATGCCGCTGAAAATATTACTATTATTCGCTTTCGCCAGTTCAGACATTACATTCAAAAATGGAAGGGCCTGGTCATATAACCTGGGCACCGCCGTTTCTGGCCAAACAATCACATCACTCTGCCAGGCCTGCTCGCTCATGGTCTCGAGTAGTTTTAAGGTTTTTGGAATTTGTGAACGTCGCCATTTAAGTTCTTGGGGAATATTAGTCTGAATCAGCGCGACGCTGAGCTCATCTTTAGAATCTTCAGTATTGCTAACTTTACTTTGGCTCCAGTTAATGGTGCTTAATGCAGGCCCGCTAATCCAGAAGATCAGTGCAAAAGCGAGTAAACCGAACTTGTGCTGCTTAGTATCAGAAGCTAACAACAAGGCTAAAGCGGTGCCGCTTAGTGCAACAATGAAGGTAAGCCCGTGTACACCAATCACCGGGATCCAACCGCTTAAAGGTGACTCAAGATGCGAATAGCCCAAAAATAGCCAGGGGAAACCCGTTAGGAATACAGTCCGAAAACCATCACCCAAGACCCATATCGCGGTAAATAAAAAGCTGTTTATTAATGTGTTGTCACCGCGTAGTTTGAAGTAGAGCCAGAAGTTCAAAGCGCTAAACAGGGCCAAGCCAGCAACAAAAATGACAGTTAAGCCACCTGCAAGCACTGGTGGCGCATTGCCATAGGTGTTAATACTAACGTAAACCCACGAAGCGCCTGAACCAAAAAGCCCTAAGCCAAATATCCAACCATACAAAAAACCTTTCTCGGCTTTGCCTGAAGGTTTTAAGGCTTGCGTGCAAAGTAGTATCAATGCAATCGAAATAGGGCCTAGTAGCCATAAGCCATATGGGGCAAGTGTGAAGGTTTGCAGTGCACCGGCTACTAACAGGCAAATGAAAATTAAGGGCTTGGGCAGAGACGGGAATAGGTTCATGGAGTGTCAAATTTCAATGGGGTCAGACTCGATTGAAAATATTGCGGTTTCAATCGAGTCTGACCCCATTGAAACCGCTGGAATATCAATTCTTCTCTATCTTCACCAAGCGAATGCTTCGGTTATCAGCATTAAGTACTGTTACTTTAAAGCCATACATAAGAGTTGTATCACCGCGGCGGGGCAGGCGTTCGAACTTCTTCAGAATCAGGCCTCCAATGGTGTCGAATTCCTTATCTGGCAGTTCCGTTGAAAAGTACTCATTAAATTCATCAATAGGGGTGATGGCCTTTACGTTATACTCGCCATCAGTAAGAGGCTTAATTAACGCTTCGTCATCGATGTCGTGCTCATCTTCGATCTCGCCCACGATCTGCTCAAGAATATCTTCAATCGTTACAAGCCCGGCAATACCGCCATACTCATCGGCAACAATTGCCATATGATTACGGTTTTGCTTAAACTCCTTAAGAAGCTGATTTAATCGCTTGCTCTCAGGTACAACCGTCGCTGGCCGTAAAGCCTCAGAAATCTTGTTTTTGCTAAGTTGTCCTTTTATCGCTAGGGGCAGTAAATCTTTAGCAAGCAAAATACCGATAATATCGTCAGTTGACTCGCCAATAACCGGAAAACGTGAGTGAGNAGACTCGATAATGCTATGCATATACTCTTCAGGCTCAAGCGTCGCGCGTACGGTAATCATCTGGGAGCGGGGAATCATCACTTCGCGAACTTGCATGTCGGTGACTTGCATCGCGCCTTCGATAATACTGAGCGAGTCAGCATCGAGAACGTTTCGGTCTTCTGCGGTACGGAGAATATCCATAATATCGCGCAGCGACGCAGGCTCATCTGAAAAAGCCTGGGTGAGTTTTTCAAACCAGCCTTTTGAACTATTTTTATGTTCTTGCTTGGCTTTACTATGGCCTGACTGGCTACTCGGAGGTTTTGAGTTATCTTCGTTCATAAACGTTTTCTAGCGAATCCTATGCTGTATCGTGGTTTGCAATAGTATCATCTTCGACGATCTCAGTGTAAGGGTCTGGAAAGCCAAGTTCAGCCAGAATTTTCACCTCAAGCGCCTCCATCATATCTGCTTCATCGTCCTCGATATGGTCGTAGCCCTGCAGGTGCAAAGTGCCATGAACCACCATATGAGCCCAGTGAGCTATTTCTTGCTTCGACTGTTCCGCTGCTTCCTTTGCTACCACAGGGGCACAGATTACCAAATCGCCCAAAAGGTTAAGCTCAATCTCGGCTGGCGCTTCGAAAGGAAAAGACAAAACATTAGTGGGTTTATCTTTGCCGCGATACTGGCTATTCAATGATTGGCTTTCTTCCTTGTCGACAATACGAACGGTAAGCTCATATTCTTGTTCGTGCTTTTTCCTATCATGAAGTGAGGCTTTAAGAGCGGCATCAACCCATAAACTCAGTTGGGAAAGCGTTGGGATATGAGGGTGTTCAGAAGCTTCCTGAAGGTCGATCGCGGCGATAGCAGTCATAAATCCGTTTTTCGCAGAAAATAGAAAATAATATTGGGGAAACGAAGTGCTACGTTAACACAGAATTTCCATCAGTGGGACAAAAATAGTAGTGAGTATTCTAGAGCGCTTTGAGGCTGGTATTTTTACGGATCTATCCTATAGTCAAAAGACTATAAATAGTATAAAAAAGCGAGCTACGAAATAATGATATCTACTGGATGTCCAGTACGTAGTCGCGAAAAAATCTAAGAGAATAGTTTAAATGTCTCGCAAGCCGATTTTTACCTCATCTTCCATTCTACTTTGCTCTATATTGTCAGCGACGGCTTGGGCCGATGGACACTCGCCGACAGAAGCAAAGCAGCCATTAAAACTAAAGGATGTGACGGTAACGGGGACCAAAGAAGGCGAGGTGAAGCTCCAAGAAGTACCGGCAGCAATTTCGGCCTACACCGAAGAAGATATGAGCGATGCTGGTATTGGAAATATCAAAGACCTGCGTATGCAAACGCCGGGGTTGAACCTTACACATAATGGCTAGTCTGCACGGCTCTACATGCGTGGTATTGG
Organism: Oleiphilus sp. HI0061; assembly: GCF_001635675.1. Taxonomy (NCBI): domain Bacteria; kingdom Pseudomonadati; phylum Pseudomonadota; class Gammaproteobacteria; order Oceanospirillales; family Oleiphilaceae; genus Oleiphilus; species Oleiphilus sp. HI0061. The sequence continues at coordinate 4,764 of NZ_LWFE01001015.1, forward strand.
TAGTAACCTGGACTTTATTGGTTCAGACCCAAGTGTCACCGTTCACGTCGATGGTGTTTACCAATCTAGAACAACCTCAATTCTTGAAGACTTTCTCGACGTTGAACGAGTCGAAATACTGCGTGGGCCACAAGGTACTTTGTATGGTCGAAACTCTACCGGCGGTACGATTAACCTGATCACTAAAAAACCAGAAGCGGAGTCTAGCGGTAAGCTATTCGCAGAAGTTGGCTCGTATAGTTTTCGCAGCGTAGGCGGCATGATAAACGGCACAATTTCTGAGGATAAGGTTCTAGGCCGTTTAGCTGTTGTTAAGACCGATCACGATCCTTACGTCAAGAATACTGCTGCAACAGGTGTTGATGGTTTATTGGATGACGACTCTTTAGCGACTCGCGGGGCATTGCGCTTTTTGCTCGATGACAAAAGCGAGTTAGTGTTAAGGGCAGATTATTCAGATATTGATAGGAATCCAGCGGCTTATAAGACGACGCTTGTGAACTCGGATGGTGCAGCAGGTACATTAGCAGCAGGAGCAATAGTTCCTAGTGATCCATGGTCGGTTAATGTCAATGATGTTGACCCCTATACAGAAAGCAAAAACTATGGCGCCTCAATCGAGTATACGCGAAAAATATCTCCTGAATTAACCTTGGTTTCTCTGACAGGGTATAGAGACCTAGATCTCAAGTTAAAGGAAGATACAGATGGTAGCGATGTGGTGTATCTGGTGACAGAGTATGAAGAGCAGCAGAATATGCTCTCGGAAGAACTGCGTCTTCAATATCAAGGTGACAGGCTAAAATGGGTGGCAGGTGCATATTATTTGCAAGAAGAGCATGAATCTGACACTGCCATTAACTCTACAATTGTTGTCGTAGACTCCAAAAACGAAACACAGGCGTATGCGCTCTTTGGGCAAGGAACCTACTCAATAACGGATCGGCTGAATACAACTCTGGGTTTGCGTTACAGCAGTGAAGAAAAAGAATTTGACAATGTGTATGATCACGCAGATCCTACATTAGATTTTTCTGCGTCGCCCTCTAATTCTTGGGACTCATGGAGCCCATCGTTCTCGCTTGATTATACATATGATTCTGGAACGATGGTGTATAGCAGTGTCAAACGCGGTTTCAAAAGCGGCGGTTACAACATGACGGATGCTTCGCCAGAGTATTCTCCCGAGAAGGTTTGGTCCTACGAAATAGGTAGTAAGTTCCAGCTATTAGATAAAAAACTACATTCAAACATAGCTTTATTTTATAGCGACTATCAGGACTTGCAGGTATCAGAGTTTACAAGTCCAGGTGTATTGAATGTTTCTAATGCTGCAGAAGCGAATATTTTTGGACTTGAGATTGAAAATAAGTGGATGCCAACCTATAACCTGGCGATAGAAATGAATTATGCGTTTTTGAATGCAGAATATGATAATTATATCATTCCGCCAGTTGTAAACGCTGATAGCTCGATTGCTCAGCCTGAACAGGATGCTTCTGGGGATGATATGGTTGCATCTCCAGCTCATAAAGTTAGTTTGGCTGGCCAGTACTTTCATGACTTGCCAAGTGGTACGTTAAGTTACCGCTTGGAGTATGCGTGGCAGGATGAGCAGTACTTTACTGCGCCGAACCATGAAACCTCTTATCAGGGGGCTTATGCTTTAGTGAATGCGAGGTTCGGTTATGAGAGTGCAGATGAAATGTGGGAAGCAGAAGTTTACGTTGAAAACCTAACGAATAAAGCGTATTCAACTTCCACTCGAGAGTTTCCTGGTAGCCCTTTAAGCCTGGATAGTGTCGGTGTAACCAAAGACATCAACCCACCAAGAACCTTTGGTTTGCGTTTAGTTCGCAACTTCTAAACGTAATGAAATCAAAAAAAGCCTCATATGAGGCTTTTTGTATGTATGGGAATAATCCGAAGTAGACAAGGCGGGGCCGCCTACAAAAATCTCACACAAACTCATGCTTCCGACGATACTTATGCGCCGGATACGAACCCAATATCCGTACCTCCTTCGCGAAAAAGTTCAATTCTTCCAAAGCATTCTGAAGCGCTTGCTGACGATAATGTCCATCGACATCAATATGAAAATGACTCGCTTCCATGGTTCCACCATCCATATAGCTCTCAAGCTTGATCATATTGACACCGTTGGTGGCAAAACCACCGAGAGCCTTATACAAAGCCGCCGGTATATTTCTGAC
>NZ_LWFE01001016.1:0-4469 GCF_001635675.1 Oleiphilus sp. HI0061
AACGAGTGTACTATGTTGATGAAGATAGCTGGGGTATCTCATTGGTTGATCAGTATGATAAGTATGATGAGCTATGGCGTGTGAGTATGGCGCTAATGAAAAACTATTATGAGCTTCCCGGTACAGCGGCGAGCGTGAATGTTTATCATGATTTACGATCGCAAAGATATAGTGCCAACGGTCTGTCTTCAGAAGAGAAGCGTGCGGTAGTTTTTGATGACGAAGCACCGAGTTCACGTCATTTCAAGCCGGCTTCACTGCGTCGTCGTGCTCGTTGAGTTCAATAAATAGATAGCTCTTTTTGAGGCGGCTCGACATTGCGCTTAGCTTTATAGTTATTTAGGTAACTATAAAGCTATAGCTTTCTGAATATCAGGGTGAACACGACACCTGTTTCATCTTTACGGTTTCTGACCTTGAGCGTTGCTCGATGGTGATCGGCAATGATTCTGGCGACATGAAGCCCAAGCCCAAGATGTACTTCACCACCCTCCGAACGTGTAGAAGTCATTGGCGCAAAGAGTTCATTCATTTTTCCTTCGGTAATCGTTGGCCCATCATTCTCGACCTCAATCAAGGTTTCTAAGTCGTTATCGATCAAGCGAAGGCATACCTTGCCGTCATCTGAACAAAAACCAAAGGCGTTATCCAGAAGTTTATCGAGTAGTTGTTCGAGCCTAGAGCTTTCCGCCATCACCCACACCACTTTATTGGGTTGTTCGGTTCGTAGGCCCTCCCAGGATGAGCAGTAATCTTCTAAAAACTCGCTTAGGTTCAGGCTTGCTAAATGTTCATTTTGCAATGCATTTTCAAGGCTAGCCGCTTCAGTGAGCTGTTGTGAGATCTTGCTTATTTGATCAACCCCGGCATCGAGTTTTTTAACATAAGTATTATCTTTTAGTTCAGGCCTGTCATCGATTAGGTTCTCTAGCGAGGTTCTGAGCTTGTTAAGTGGGTTGGAAATCTCGTGGCGAAGTGTTTGTGGCATGCGTTCTAAAAACTGCGTATAGGATTGTTGCTGCTTAAGCAAGCTGCTGATGCTGCGTGACAAGTCCCCCAATTCATCGGGTGCTGTTTTACTAGAGATATTGTCAGTGCTGATGATTCGGCCTTGCCCGTCAATAGCATTGTGGGCACTGTGGCTTAATTTGGTGATGCGTTGGGCCAGAATGAGGGCATAGATAAACATCAGTGCGATGATCAGGGCAATGATAGCGCCGGTTTTAATTGCAATAGCTTGTAGTCTGGTTTTGTGTTGTTCAAGTACATGGCTGGCAGCTTCATCGATGACGACTAGGCCTATGGCTTTATTATCCTTAATGATTGGGTAACAGGTCGTTATTCTGGAGTCCGGAGCGTCGCCTTTCATATGCTGGTATTGCTGAACGCTACCCTTCAAGGCATTGTTTAGGCAGTCTTGATCAAGTTCAAAGCCGCCTTTGTCTCTTGCTGCAAAGGCCCACTCGCGGCCCCGGCGGTCGTAGATGCCTAAATGCGCGTAGTTGGACTTCAGCTGGTCAATGACTCGCTGTAGCTCTCTTGCATGAAGTTCTAGAGGGTTAAATTGACCTGCCAACTCAGACGGTAGTGTCGAGATAATTGCCTTGGGACCAAGGGAGGGCTGCTGGTCGACATCGACAACTGCAATATGCAGTTCTGCTCCTTGGGTATCTAATTGGCTTAGGGGAAGGCGAAATTCAACAACATAGCCTGACTCAGAACGTCGCCAAAAGCCTTGAATGCCTGTCTGGTGACTTTCGATCTCAGTACTGGGTGCGATACCGTATTCCCATTCATGATTACTGAAGTAACTCGCTAAGGGGCCTTCATGTTCAGCAGGAAGAATGATGCGTTCAATATGGCCTTCTGGTGCGCGATAACTTAAGCGAATATGATCACTATAATCGAGCCGAAGGTGGTTGCGGCGATAACTGACTAGTTCGTCAGTGACGGCGATAGCTGCGTAAAGGTAATGCTGGGTTTGAGCCAGTTGTAAGGTAAAAGCCGCTTCAGGAGAATCTGTCGTATTGGTTTGTCTATAGCGCTTATCATAGGCAAGGCGAGATGATTCAACCAGCTTTTCTGGCCAATCACTTAGCTCGCCATCCAGTCGCAATGATGTCTGTAAAACCGGTGCTGCCAAGGCGTGCTTATGGAGCTCACTGCTTTCGTTCGCTGCAAGCAGGGTGGGAATATCTTTTTGAGTGGCGAGTAAATTGGTAGCGATGGCTTTGGCTTCAATCTCTTGAATATGGGCCTGAGTACTCAAACTTGCTTCTTTGATCTGTTGCCAATAATTATAAGCAACGAGTGGAATGGCTAACATAGCCAAACTGAGCACCGCGACTTGAGCTTTTATTCCGAAGCCAGGCATTAGCTTTGTTCCCAGCGATAGCCGAAGCCCGGTTTGTTGCGAATATGCTTAAACTCAACCTTTGTTGCATTAAACTTTTTGCGGATATTTTTAATATGGCTGTTAATGGTACCGTTAGTAACGAGGCGCTGCATGGTGCTTTCTGCCAAAGCTTGGTAATCAATACCTTCTGAGCCAGCTTGATAAATTGCATAAAACAGACGGAACTCTGTTAGCGTTAAAGGAATAGATTGCCCATGCCAGGATACATAAGACTTTTCTTCATCAATCGATAGTTCAGAGCTTGAGCTGGAGGTTGAAGGCTCAATGGTTTCTATGCGCGCTTGGTGAATGCGCTGTAGGCTTTTAATTCGTTCAGCTAGCAGTGCTAACGAAATTGGCTTGGTTTGATAGTCCCAAGCGCCAAGGCGCAAACCGAACACCTGGTCAATTTCATCAGAACGCTCACTTAGGAATATAACGGGTAGTTTACTCCCGCCATCAATCAGGCGTCGGCAGATGGTAAAACCTCCATCTTCATCTTCGCCCAGTACCACATCGAGTAATACCATATCGGGTGGATTATTCTTTATACCGTTTAAGGCATCCTCAACATTGTCGTAGCAGCTTGTGCTAAAGCCTTTGCGCTTCAATGAGTCGGCGTAATTTTGTTGCTGGTCGATATCATCTTCAACGATCGCAATGTGGTAGGACATTCTGCAGCTTTCCTAAAGGGCTTATAGATAAAACCAGAGTGCTTACTATAACGCAGAATGGATGATTTTTACGCCACGAAGTGACGATCTCCATAACTTCTCCATGACAGCCCTGCTTTATCCAGAGAGTCAAAGCGAAGCTAAGCTTTCTCTCCTTTACTCGCCTTTTTCTTCCAGAGCGCTTCATAAGCTCTCCATTACCTAAATACGGCAAATTGTTTCAATAGTCTCATCGATACGGCAAGCACTCAGGTGCCAGATATCGTTTCTTAAATAGATTAAGTGGAGATCACTATGAAGCAAATAATGAATAAATCGAAAATCGCCAGCCTGGTATTGCTCGCTAGTATGAGTTCAGCACCTTTTGCTAATGAGCTGGCAGTACAAACGAGTGCAGAAAGTAATGAGTCAACCTATTGGGGGCTGGGCATTGGCTCTGTCTTAGGCGGCATTATTGCAGGCCCTCCGGGTATTGCTATAGGTGCTAGCTTGGGTGGTGCTTTTGGTTGGGGGCAAGATCAGCACGAGGCGCTTGAAGAGGCTCAGGAACAGTTGCACGAACAAGCGAACTTAGTGACGTCTAGCTCCAATGACTTGAACACAGAGATGGAAAAGCTAAGAGCAACCAGGGCTAAGTTAGGTGAGCTAAAGCGTCGCCATCACCATCAAACTGAAAAATTAAATGACTTACAAGCTGAGTTGGCGAGCAAGGTTCAAACCTTGGAACAGAGCGATTTGTCGAATCTTTTGAGTGCCTATACCCAAGAGATCTACTTTGAAAAAGGCCAAGCGCGTGTCCCCTCATATGTTAGCGATCGTATTTCCAGTATGGCGGAGTTCTTACAGCGCTATCCTCATCTACAGATAACTTTGACAGGCTTTAGCGACCAAAGTGGCCCGGCGATATTCAATCAAGAACTATCCCAAGCTAGGGCACAAGGCGTGAAAGATGCCTTGCTCGCACAAGGTATTTCGGCAGAGCGTATTGTGATTAAGTCAGTCGGTGAAAGCATGGCTCACGTGGCTGAAGGTGATGAGGGCAATGCAATTTTAGATCGTCGAGTAGCTATCGAGTTCAGCCAAAATATTTCTCAAGAAATGATTTCAACAAAAGAGGAGCCAATAGAACCTTCGCAAGTGATTGAAAGTACGTCGCTTGCAGAATTAAGTCAGTGAAAGTTCTTATTTGAATGCAGCTAAACGCCATGGCGACATTATATGTCGCTAGGGCGTGAATAATGTTTTTGATCAACGGACTTTACTTAGTTGGAGGTCATATGCGAGCTCTAGAGAATAAACACTATCTCGATAATTCATGCTCTATTTTTAGAACCCGAGGCTGGCGTAGCGTGGCAGAAGTTTGTGCTTTGAGTTTTGTTTTTTATCTTTGGATGTTATCC
>NZ_LWFE01001017.1:0-10355 GCF_001635675.1 Oleiphilus sp. HI0061
GATCGGACTTACCCCTTTGTGAAACGCTCTAAAGCAAAAGTTCACGAAGCAAATTTGAATTACGATTTTATTGAAATGCCGGGTGGGCACTGTTTTATGCAAGAACAGCCTGAGCGCACGGCGCAAGAGATCAAACAAAAACTACGATTTAGTTTGTAGGTTTATGATGCGTTTAAGAGATCTAAAAGGCTTGGGTCCAAAAAGCGAAGCGGACTTGCTTGCTGTTGGCGTCTGTTCTGTAGAAGAGTTAAATCGGATTGGTCCCATTGAAGCATTTCTCAAGCTTAAAGCCTCGAATGATAAAGTCAGCCTAAATTTTCTGTACGCTTTAGTTGGTGCTGTTAAAGGTGAACATTGGCTAGACGTGGCCCGGCGAGAGAAGTCTTATTTGCTTAGCGAGTTAGATGGTTGCCAAGAGCTGGAGAGGATGTTTTCTCAAGATACTACGACTTAAGCAAGTTAGAGCCTTATGGTTATTCATTAAAAAGCATTTGTTAAAGAAGAAAGAAGTGAACTTCTTGAGCTACGTTAAAGTCTGCATTTAAGACTCTGACAACTCTAATAGGGTGCGCCATGCGCACCTCTGAACTCCGTGGCTCAAACAAACATAAATAGGGGTGGCCAAACCAATTCCCCCAGGCCTGTAGGCAGAGCCTTCCACGGCTCGCATGAGGGCTAGCACGAGGTTGATCAAGCGAGAGGTGGATCCTATGCCTACGGAGGAGACGATCAAACTCCGCTGGTGCGCACGGCGCACTCTATTGATATAGAAACGTCAGCTTTTGGCACTACTTTGTCACACATAACCATCAAAGCAATAAATCGCAGCCAATAAAAAACCCGACTAAAGAGTCGGGTCAAAGAAAATCATGAAATCTGTTTCCGAAACCGTGGGCCTGAATCGCTGTTCCGTACTTCGATGATGTAATCATATGACAGGTGATGCCTTGGGTCTGTAGCAAAAGTTTTGCGATGTGTAACATTTGATTAACAAGATCTTTTTTGAGTTGTGAACTGTTACCTAGCAAATTCTCGGTAATTGGTCAGCGTAACGCCACTCAATCAGGCGTTTACCGCCAAAGTTTGTAGTGAGTTGAATCAGCTCGTTTTCATCTTTGATTAGTTCGCCAATGATTTCAGCATCTCGACCTTTAGGGTGTTGTTTCATCACTTGCAGCAGTTGTTTCGTCTGCTCAGCTGGGCAGATTGCAACAAGTTTACCTTCGTTGGCAATATGCAGTGGATCTAAGCCTAGTAGTTCAGCCGTTGCGGCGACTTCAGGTTTAATAGGAATGTTTGCCTCTTCCAGGCTAATACCTAAAGCTCTGCCTTGGCATAGTTCGTGTAAAACCGCAGCGAGTCCACCTCGGGTTGGGTCGCGCATACAGCGAATAGCGGGGGCAGCTTCCAGCATGCTTTCAACCAGATCATTCAGCGCTTGTGAATCAGACTTTAGAGCGGATGAAAAGTTCATACCTTGCCTTTGAGACATAATGCAGGTGCCGTGATCTCCCAGGGTTCCGCTGATAATGACTTTGTCACCAGCCTTTATATTCACAGGTGATAAGTTGATGTCTTCAGGCAATGCGCCTATTCCTGTGGTGTTGATGTAAACACCGTCACCATGGCCTTGCTCTACCACTTTCGTATCACCGGTAACGATTTTAACCCCAGCCTCTTGGGCTGCCTCAGCCATAGAGTCGACAATGCGTTTTAGTTCAGAAAGCGGGAAGCCTTCTTCTAGAATAAAGCCAACACTTAGGTAGAGGGGCTGGGCACCTGACATGCAGACGTCATTGACTGTGCCGTGCACCGCTAAACTACCGATATTCCCGCCAGGGAAAAATAAAGGGGAGATGACATGGCTGTCGGTGGCCATGGTAATGCGAGACTGTGGTAGTGAAAGTGTTGCTTGATCAGACTTTTCTTGTAGGTAGCTATTATCGAAAGCTGGCAAAAAGAGTTCATCAATTAATGTGGCTGACGCTCGGCCACCACTTCCATGAGCCATCTCGATGAACCCATCCTTGAAATCCAGTGTGCTTGAGGTTTTGTTAGTCATTGGCGGGGCTCTGTCTACTGGGTGTTGGGTTGATAGCGATAGTAAGCTGCGCACGCGCCTTCAGATGATACCATGCATGAGCCAAGCGGGTTTTCAGGGGTGCAGGGCTTGTTAAATAGTTTGCATTCGTAGGGTTTTTTTTGCCCCGTCAAAACGGCAGGGCATTCACAGGCTTTGTTGTCAGATGCGATGTCATTGCCGTTTTTTGCGAACGTATCCTTATAGATATACTCGGCATCAAATTGTTGATATTCCTCTCGCAGCTTTAAAGCGCTGTCAGGCATTTCTCCGAGGCCTCGCCATTCGAAACTCTGTCGAAGGTCTAGGTACTTCTTGGTCAGTGCCTGTGCTTTCTGGTTTCCCTCAAAGCTTACTGCGCGCGTATATTGGTTTTCAACCTGGCAGGTGTTTCGGTTAATTTGGCGAACAAGCATTAAAATAGACTGAAGGATGTCCAAGGGTTCAAAGCCGGAAATGGTAATGGCTGTCTGGTAATGTTTGGCAAGTTCAAGATAAGGGCGTTCACCAGTGATAACGCTTACGTGGCCTGGGCCAATTAAACCATCAAGTACTCTAGTTCCAGCTTGTTTAGCTGGCTCTAGAATACCGGTGATTGCCGGAGGTGTCAGTACGTGGTTGCAGTAGATAAATAGGTTTTTAATATTGGCTTTGACAGCGGCGTCGAGCATAGCAACTGTAGGAGGCGTTGTCGTTTCGAAGCCAACAGCAAAGAATACGATATCCTTGCCAGGGTTATCTTGAGCCAGTGTTAGTGCTTCGAGCGGCGAGTAGAGCATGCGCACATCAGCTCCTTGGGCGCGTGCTTTTAACAAGCTCATTGTTTTGCTGCCGGGTACGCGCAACATATCACCATAAGAGCAGAGAATCGTATTTGGCTGCAGTGCGAGCGAGATAGCATTATCGATCGCGCTAATGGGCAGGACACAAACAGGGCAGCCGGGCCCATGGAGCAAGTCGATATTTTCAGGAAGTAAGTCAGGGATACCATAGCGAAAAATGGTATGCGTGTGACCACCACAAAATTCCATCAAGCGATAGCGTTTATCACTCTGTACTTCATTGGCAATGTTTTGGCAGAGCTTCTTGGCGAGTGAGCCTTGTCGAAACTCGCTGATATACTTTAGCTCTGGTGAGGCTTTTGTTTTAGCGCTCATCAGCCTCTCCTTGTGCAAAGAGCGCTAGTGTTCGTTTGGCCTCTTCTTCATCCAGCTTATTGAGAGCATAACCAACATGTAAAATAACATAATCGCCGACATGGACATCTTCGACTAGTGCCGTCGAAATCTTGGTCTTCACACCGCTTAGCTCAACGATCGCTTGTTCATCATCGAGAAGTGTTTCAATTTTTACCGGAAGTGCAAGGCACATGGTGCTGAGAGTCCTTAGTTATTTTACCAATGGCTCAAGTAAGCTTGACCCAGAGCGATGCCACCGTCGTTGGCGGGCAGCTTGATAGGGAAATATACCTTAAATCCCTGTGAAGTTAAGTGTTCGTTAAGCGATTCTCTGAGAAGCCGATTTTGGAAGCAACCTCCTGAGCAATAGACCGCTTTAGTCTGGCGCTGTTTGCTTGATTTCTCTAACCAACGAACGAGACCATCGACTAACTCGCGATGGAACAAGTATGCAGCCTGAGGTTTATTCTCCATAGCGCTTAAATAAGGAAGAAGCGGGCTAAGTAAGAGTTGGTTTTTCTCATCGATTTTGACAAGAGATTGAACGTGGTCCCTGGAGGCTGATCGAGCCAAAGACTCCAACTCTGCAGCGGCTTGCCCTTCATAAGTACACTCTTGGCGAACGCCGATTATTGAGGCGGCTGCATCGAACCACCTGCCTGCACTGCTCGTAAAATGGTGCGTTCCATTCAGAATGAAATGACTAGTGAGCTCATTCTTGAGGCTATCTGCGTAAGCTTCGAATGCCTGTTCCCTACTTGTTTTTGCCAATAGATTTGCACCAGTTCGCCAGATTTCCCGTGTGGCGATATCGCCACCAGGAATCGCTATTTTCTCAAGGTGTCCGATACGTTCTATCTGCTTCGAGTCTACATAGAATAGCTCACCACCCCAGGCTTGATTATCGTCTCCCAGGCCATTTCCATCGAGTATTAAAGCAAGCGCGGGTAGTTTTGCTTGGCCTGTTTGTTCTGCGAGTAAGGATGTCAGGTGAGCGTGATGGTGTTGAACTTTTATTAGGGGCGAGTTGCTTTTCTGCGAGTTCTTTTCAGCGAAGTGAGTACTTACATAATCTGGGTGAAGGTCTGCGCAGTATTGATCAATCCTATTGCCAAAAAGGTGTTGATAATGCGCGATGTTAGTCTGGAAACGCAGGTAGTTTTCTGGCTTGTCTAACTCGCCATGATAGGGCGATATATAGGCTTTATAGCCTTGAGTTAAGCAAAAGGTATTCTTTAAATGGGCCCCGCACGCAAGAGTGTGTGCTTGCCGATCTGCCAAAGCTATCGAGGCGGGAACTAGCCCACGAGAGCGTCTGATTAGTGCTTTGGGCTCACCTGCTTGGATTACTGAATCATCTGAAGGCGCGACAATATCCCGGTTGTTTAGCAAAGCGTAGTCAGCTAAGGAGGCAAGTCGCTCGATACACTTGTCGTTGTCATAAACTATGGGTTCATCAGGAAGGTTGGCGCTGGTCACGAGTAGTTGATAGTTTTGTGCTTCTTCAAGCCAATTTATTCCTTTTGGCCTGCCAAGCAGGGCATGAAAAATTAGATAATGAAGCGGGGTATAAGGCAACATGCAGCCCAAGTCACTTAGGTTCGGTGCGAGCCAATCTTCCTCTTCTTGCTTAGAGTCAGGCTTTAAACTTCTTTTCTTAGGCAGAAGTACAATCGGTGCGTGAGAAGAATTCAGCTCGTGAAGGCTTGCTCTGTCTAGCTCGACTATGGGCTCAAGTGAAGGCGTATTCAAGGCCATGAGGGCAAAGGGTTTATCAGGGCGTTGCTTAACTTTTCTTAGCCGCTTAATACTCTCAGAATTTTTGGCATCGCAAATTAAGTGGAAACCACCGATGCTTTTTATAGCAATAATAGCGCCTTGCTTTAATTGTTCGGCGCAAAAATCGATTAGTGCCTGATTCTGTTCTAGAGGCAAACGAATACCTTTCTTATCGACTAGCGCTAATTGTGGTCCACAGTCATTGCAGGCATTGGTTTGCGAGTGGAAGCGTTTGGCATTTGAGGGAGTGGAATATTCGTGCTGACAGGTACTACACATGTCGAACTTTGCCATACTGGTGTTGTCTCGGTCGTAGGGCAGATCGGCAATAATGCTGTAGCGTGGTCCACATTGAGTGCAGCTTATAAAAGGGTGAAGGTAACGACGGTTATTTGTGTCAAATAGTTCATCTAGACAAGAGGAACACAGTGCCAGGTCAGGGGATACTTCTGGTGCATTTGTCGATAATGATAGGCTATTGGAATCAGTTTCTGACTCTATGATTGAAAAGCTAGTGGCTGAGATTTGAGGGCTAATACGCTCAAGCTCAATACTCTCCACCTGAGCCGCAGAGGGCTTTGTTGCTAGAAGCTGATTACGGAATTCATCAAGGTGGGCTTGTTCCCCGGTTAATACAATTTCAAGGCCCGAGGAGGAATTTCGGACTGAGCCCGTCAGTGAAAGCGAGTGAGCGAGCCGATAAACAAAAGGCCGAAAGCCAAGGCCTTGTACTCGCCCGCTTACTTTCAGGCGAATACTTGCCGAGTCACTATCTTGTTGGTGCATGTTGATTGAGCCAGCTTAACCACTCTTCCATCCCGTCGCCTGTTTTGGCGGATAGAACGATAAACTTAATATCCGGGTTGATACGACGCGCATATTCGATGCTTTTATCGACATCAAAATCGACATAAGGAAGGAGGTCAGACTTATTGATTAGCATAAGTGAAGAAGCTTTAAACATGTCAGGGTATTTAAGCGGTTTATCTTCGCCTTCCGTGACCGATAAGACCACGACCTTGCTATGTTCTCCTAAGTCGAAAGCAGCGGGGCAAACGAGGTTGCCGACGTTTTCGATAAAAAGAATATCGTGCTCTGCCAGCTCAAGCTTTTTCATGGCATGTCCAACCGCATGAGCATCGAGGTGGCAGCCTTTTCCAGTATTGATTTGAATTGCCTTGGCACCGCTGTCGATGATTCTCTGCGCGTCATTATCTGTTTGCTGGTCGCCTTCAATAACACAGACTCTTTTGTTTCCCTTAAGGGGCTCGATCGTAGCGGTGAGTAGGGATGTTTTCCCGGAGCCTGGACTTGAAACCAAGTTTAAAGCGAGCACTTTATTTGAGGCAAGCAGGGCTCTATTCTTTTCCGCATAGCTATCATTCTTGGCAAGCAGGTCTTGTTCGACCTCAATCAGCCTAGAGTCAGTGTCGTGCTCATGCTCATGTTGATGAGAGTGAGAGGGAGTAGAGCAGCCGCAGGTTGTGCACATGGATATCGATTCTTGTTAGTAAGCTGATAAACATCATAGTAAATGAAACTCGCTCTGGTTAGAATTGCCTCAGGTCAAATATAAGAAACTTAATTTATGAAATGGAACCCTTTTAATCAGAGTATCGGGCTTGCGTTGGGCGGCGGCGCAGCAAAGGGTATTGCTCACATTGGCGTGCTGCAGGTACTGGAAGAGCGAAATGTAGAGATCGATTATATTTCCGGCACCAGTATTGGGGCTTTAGTCGCGAGCTACTATGCCTTCGGTAAGTCGATAGACGAGATCAAGAAAGTGGGCGAGGATATGAGTTTCAGCTCGATGGTCGGTTTGTCGATTCAACGCAAAGGTATCTTCACCACCAAAACCATTCACGAGATGATTTTGCAAGATATCGGTAATGTGGATATACAGGATGCTCGTATTCCTTTGGCGATTTGTACTACCGATATTCATACCGGTGAGAAGGTCATATTAAGATCAGGGAACTTGGCCGATGCGGTGTGTGCGTCAGCGGCAGTGCCAGGGATTTTTGTGCCGGTAGAAATTGAAGGTAGGTCGTTGGTTGATGGGGGTATCACTGAAAACGTACCCGTTTCAGCACTTGAACAGATGGGTGCGGGTATTACTATCGCTGTTGATTTGAATGGCGTGAGTCGCTATCAAGAACCTAAAGATATGGTCGCTATAATGGGGAATGCTATCGATATCGCAATTGATCAGCGTACCAAGGAGCAGTTGAAGAGGGCTGATTTGGTCTTGTCATTTGACTTGGCTAAATATAGTCGGTTTGGTAACCACGAACAGTTTGCGCCGGTATTCCAATATGGATACGACTTCACCGTAAAGAAGATATCACGCTTGTTCTGGTATCGGAAAATACGGCTTTTATATTTTCTTAGCGAGGTCCTGAAAGTGATTATTCCTCTCAAGGTGCCTATCATTCTGAACTTCAAAAGCTATTTGACCAGGCGGAGAAAGAAGATTCTTTCTAAAGTAGACTAATGCTTATATGAGAGCGAAAATACCGTGGAATTGAGAGCTGTGGTATGAGTTTATTGCGAGTGTCATTTGATGGGTGAACATTATCACTAGTCTGGGTTGTTTGTTCAATTGATGAAACAAACACTGAAGTCGGTTGTGCTATTTCTTTAGTTTATTGTCCAGAGAGCTTTAGACCATAGTCTAGTGCTCGACCAAGGTCTAATTGGCGGCGGCCAGAATATGTTGACAATAAGAGTTATATCTACTTACTCGGTAACATAGACTTCAAGGAGCCTGTCATGAGCTTAGCTGCCCAGAATAACTACACTACCTCTAATTCAACCAGTGATTTTGTGCCAAACATCGATAAAGTTGGCTATCAGAGCCTGTATCAAATGTCGATAGAGAAGAATGAAGACTACTGGCGAAAAGAAGCTGAGCGCTTGTATTGGGATAAACCCTTCACCAAAGTCAAAGATGTCTCATTTGCAAAAGATGACTTACATATTTCATGGTATGAAGATGGAGAGCTGAATGTTTGTTACAACTGTGTAGACAGGCATTTAGAAACGCGAGCAGACCAGGCAGCCATAATTTGGGAAGCCGATGAACCGGGCCACAGCAAGACAATTACCTATCGAGACTTACATCGAGAGGTGTGTCAGTTGGCTAATGGCCTGGAATCTATGGGAGTAGGTAAAGGTGACCGTGTCGTACTGTATATGCCTATGATTCCCGAGGCATCGTATGCGATGCTGGCGTGTGCTCGTATTGGTGCCATTCATTCAGTGGTATTTGGTGGTTTTTCGGCAACAGCTTTAGCAGATCGCCTGGATGATTGTGAGGCAAAAGTCGTGATTACGGCGACAGAGGGTGTGCGTGGTGGGAAATCTATCCCGCTTAAGTCAAGTGTGGACGACGCGCTGGAGATATCCAAACGTAATACTGTCAAAAATGTACTGGTTGTTGAAACAACCCATAACACAGGTTCAACTCGTCATAACTGGGACGTTGACTATCGTCGCTTGGTGGCTGAGCAAGCTGACAAGCATACAGCCGTTCCGGTAAATGCTGAAGATCCATTGTTCATTCTTTATACCTCTGGTTCTACCGGTAAACCAAAAGGTTTACAGCATTCCAGTGGTGGATATTTGACTTATGTGACGTCGACCTACTACTACACATTCGACCATAAAGAAGGTGATGTGTTCTGGTGCTCGGCAGATGTTGGCTGGATTACCGGCCATAGTTACATCGTTTATGGACCCTTGGCGAATGGTGCCACAACGCTCATGTATGAAGGCGTTCCCAATTATCCGAGTATGGGGCGCTTTGGTGAAGTAATTGATCAGCACAAGGTGACAGTTTTCTATACAGCGCCGACGGCTATTCGTACCTTAATGGCTAAAGCGGACGAAGCGACTGGGTCTAGTAAACGTGATTCACTGAGAATTCTTGGTACCGTAGGGGAGCCGATTAACCCGGAGGTATGGCGTTGGTATTATACTGAGTATGGCCATAGCAAATGTCCGGTTGTTGATACATGGTGGCAAACTGAAACGGGTGGTCAGATGATGACGCCTTTACCCTATGCAACAGAATCTAAACCGGGGTCTGCCTGTCATCCACTATTTGGTATACAAGCAGAGTTGGTAGATACCAATAGTGATATTCTCCAAGGTGAAACGAGTGGTCATTTGGTTATTATGGACTCCTGGCCGGGGCAGGCTCGTACCATCTGGAATGATCACGCACGGTTTATCGAAACCTATTTTTCAACTCATGACAATATGTACTTTACAGGCGACGGTGCCAAGCGAGATGCTGATGGCTATTTCTGGATTACCGGGCGTGTTGATGATGTCTTGAATGTTTCAGGTCATCGCTTAGGAACCGCTGAATTAGAGAGTGCTTTGGTGTCTCATCCTGATGTGGCGGAAGCAGCTGTTGTTGGTTATCCACATGATATCAAAGGTGAAGCTATCTATGTTTACGTGACGCCGATGGATGGAGTTGAACTTGCAGCCAATGCAACGGAGTTACTGAAGCAACATGTGAGAGTCGAAATGGGGCCCGTTGCGACTCCTGAGCTGATTCAGTGGGTCGATGCCTTACCCAAGACGCGATCTGGCAAGATCATGCGCAGGATCCTTCGCAAAATTGCTGCAGATGACTTTGGCAACTTGGGGGATACCTCAACGCTGAACGACCCTTCAGTAGTTGATGTGCTGATCGAGGGTCGTTTGAACCGCACTGACTCATAACTATAGGGTTGCTCGAGGGGAGATGAAAGGCATTATCTACCCCTCGAAAATTATGACCAGTCAGGCTATGCTGTTCTCCAAGGAACGTATTCTAATAATAAACATTGAACAGACATTCAATCCTGTTCGGAGAACTTATGTACCATTTTCATATCGCAGATGATCATCCACTTTTTCGCAGTGCCTTGTTAGAAATTATTAACGCCCACTTTGAAAACGTTACGATCACTGAATCGTCTGACCTGGAGACGACTCTGGCAGCCATTGCTGAAGACCCGGAGCTAGACCTTTTACTACTTGATCTGCATATGCCCGGCAGCCAAGACCTATTTGGCTTGGTGACAGTACGTGAGAAATTTCCTTCAATTCCGGTTGCTGTCGTGTCTGCTCGTGAAGATGCCGAGACGATAAGTCGCTCAATTGGTCATGGTGCAAGCGCTTATATTCCTAAATCAGCGTCGCCAAAAACTATCTATGAAGCATTGCAGTGCGTGACTGAGGGTGAGAAGTGGGTGCCTGAAGAAGTGCGCAGCCGCCTAAGGCGAATCGATGAAGAAGAGATGGACCTGGCTACCAAGATT
>NZ_LWFE01001018.1:0-4295 GCF_001635675.1 Oleiphilus sp. HI0061
GTTGCTTCATTAGCTCTTGAGCTTGCTGGTCTTGGGTCTTAAACAAGTCTCTTGCTTCAAGGGCGTGTGAGGTTTCTGGTAAAGAAATAAGCGATATCGAAATAAACAGCGCTAGAAGTGTGTTTTGTCGATACGCAAAAAGCGCAAAAGGTATTATTAAGAATAACAGCAAATAACCGGCATCTTCCCAGGCATCAAAGGTACGAAAACTTTCTTGCTTGTCAGTATTGTTCGCTTTTGCTTTTCTCAGTCGTTCACCCGTGATATCAAGCGCCTCTAGGTCGTGATCATCTAGGGACATTTTAACCATCTTGCCGCGATTTACCCCTGCAAGACTGTCCAATAGTTTGAAAGGAGTCTGTGGGATGACGATCTCGCCCTGGCTTTTAAAATATCCTTTTCCGGGTATATCTATCGGCCCGCCTTCTTTGGTACCTACTGCAAGAACATCTAGATGGATATTCTTGCTACTCAAGGCATCTGAAATACGTTCATTTTGCTCTTGCGTGCTACTGTCTGCAATCAGGATAACGCGACCTGATCGTGAGTTGTTTTGTTTGAATAGCTCAATTGCTTGGTTCACGGCATTATCTGGTCTGCTTCCGATAACCGGCATAATAAAAGGGTCAAGTGCTTCAAGGCTGGCTTTGATTGTATTTATGTCATCTGTTAAGGGTGTAACGATATGACTATCCCCAGAAAATACGATAAGTGAGGTGTTTCCTTCTGTGCGCAGTGCTAGCAGGTCGTGAAGTTTCTGCTTTGCTCTAACGAGTCTGCTGGGTTTTACATCGGTGGCAAGCATTGATACGGATAGGTCAAGAATGACTACCATATCGTCTTGTAGTTGTGCAACGGGCCTAGGTTTTTGTTCCCAGCTCGGGCCAGAAAGCCCAATAATGGCTAGCAATAACAACAAAATTGGCGGCCAGTTTTTTTTGCCTGATTCATTATCACTGGATGCAGGAGTTAAATGCTTCAAAAGCTCAGGGTCGATGCTTCGGCTCCAATCTCCGCTTCGTTGATTAAACTGCCGCAGGATAAGCCAGACAAAAGGCAGTGCTAGCAAGCAAGTTAGCCAAAATGGACGTAAAAAATGAAAATTGGCGAGTAAATCTAGATTCACTATTGCTTGTCTCCTCTTAGGGAAGAGAAGAAAGTGGTAAAGCGTGAGCTAGATGCATAACTCACAACTAAAGCGGCCAGATAAAAACACAGGCTTATTGACAGGAAATATACAAGCAAAGATTTAGTGGGCCGATAGCTTCTGCTGTCTTGTTCGATTGGTTCAAGCTCATTGATGAGCTGGTATATCGCGTTTAATTCTTCAGTGTTTCGGGCCCTAAAATACTTGCCGTCAGTGACTTCGGCAATTGCATTTAGCATGTCTTCGTCCAGATCAGCTGAGGGGTTGACCTTTTGAGTGCCAAAAAAGCTTCGTCGGTAAAGCTCGTCGGCACCAATACCAATCGTATAAATAATGATGTCTTCTTGAGCTGCTAACTGTGCAGCTTTTTCGGGGGGGATCTCGCCAGCGGTATTCGCGCCGTCGCTAAGTAATATGAGAACGCGGCTATCTTTCGGTCTTTCCCTTAGGCGTTTAACACCAAGACCGATAGCATCGCCGATAGCCGTTGCTTTACCTGCCATACCTAAGTAAGCCTCTTGCAGTAGTGTGTTGACCGTTTTTGTGTCGAATGAAAGCGGCGATTGGATATAGGGCTCAGAGCCAAACAGTATTAAGCCGATGCGGTCACCTTTTCTTTGCGTAACGAAGGAAGAGACAACATTTTTGACAACGTCCAAGCGAGATACAAACTCATCATCTAATTTAAGGTCTGTTTCTTTCATGCTTGGTGATATATCGATTGCCAGCATCAAGTCTCTTCCACTTAGCGGGAGGTTTACTTTTTCTCCGTAGTAAGTAGGCCTGGAGGCTGCAACTATTAGAAAACACCACGCAAAAGCCAGTAGGTATTTACTTAGTTTGCTATGGGTTTTTCCTTCTGGTGCACGTGACAGTTTCAGTGCTTTTACTGTTTCATAGAGTGGAAGCTGCGGCGCTCTATAGTTTGTGGTGCTTTGATTTGCTCGCCGAGGGATGAGCAAAGGAATTGGCAAAAGTAATAGCGCAAGAGGCCAAACTAGCCCAAAGTTAAGTGCTTCTAAGAGATTATCAAGCATGACGTAGGCCTCGAATCCATTTTTCGATTAGCATCAATTGCTCGGTATTTATACGAGGGCAATTCCGTTGGTAAATCTCGTGACAGAGGATGTCTAGTAAGTCGCTCGGCAGTATTACTTTGTTTTGCGTTGTGTTGAGAGTATCGCCCCATTTGTCAGCGGTGTCGCTAAGGTGTGCAGTAGAGCTTGAGTTCCCGGCAAGGCATCGCTTTAGGAGTATGTTTATTTCGGTAGCTAGCTCGAAGTTATCCCAACTTTTTGAGTTGTGGGTTATTGCTTTAAGTTCAAGTAAGGCTACCCTGCGCCAGGCATTCCGTTGTCTATGTCTTATGAAAAAAGTAAGACCAAGCGCAATAGCGATGACCGAAATAACAATTAAAGCCCACCAGCCAAAAGCTAGCGGCCACCAGGTGATATCCACGGGAGGGTGGATATCTTTTAGTTGGTCTAATGGCGATGATGGGTTCATGGTGTTATTGAGTCACTATCTGCTGTAATTGCGCAGAATTTCTTGGAGACAGTGGCTAGTTTCCTGATGTGTAGACAGATTTATTAATAAGGATTTAAAACGTTTGCTCATTTCTTCTAACTGGTTTTTGTGTTGAGTCGCCCAGGCGCTGTAGTCGGATCGAACTTGTGCCGAGTTTGAGTTGATGAGCAGAGTTTGTTGGCCATCAGATACAGGGTGTAAGCCTGGTGGAGGAAGCTCTTCCTCTAGAGGGTCATAGCTACGAATGAAGAGTAACTCATTGTGCCTACTAAGGGCCTTAAGTGCTTTTTCAGTTTCCTGATTAAAGTGTAAAAAGTCGCTGATGATAACGATAAGCGTACCTGGCTTTGCAAGTCTGACCGCTTCTATTAGTGCCTTATCAAGCGAGAAAGAAGGGGGAATTTTGCTATCTTCTATATTCAAGGCTTGGTTAAACTGACTAAGAAAATTAATGTATTGCATTACTGACTTGCGACTACGCGCTGGCTTTACTTCGTGATGTGCAATGTCAGAGAATACTATGCCTCCAACGCGGTCATTGTGGTCGAGTGCAGACCATGCGAACAAGGCAGCAGCTTCGGCAGCTCTAACGGACTTGAAGCTATGTTTGCTACCGAAAAACTGGCTTTTACTCTGATCACAAATAACTAGGAGTGGGCGTTCGCGTTCTTCGTTAAATAGTTTAGTGTGAGGCGTCTGGCGCCGTGCTGTAACGCGCCAATCGATACTCCGAACGTCGTCACCAGGCTGATATACACGAACTTCTGCGAACTCCATGCCTCGACCGCGGAATTTGGATAGGTGTGAACCGCTTTGGGGGCGCGAAATAGCTTTTGCTTTTCTGAGTTTTAGATTTTTTGCCTGCCAACGTAAACGCGCAAGCG
The DNA here is from genome assembly GCF_001635675.1 of Oleiphilus sp. HI0061. Lineage (NCBI taxonomy): Bacteria > Pseudomonadati > Pseudomonadota > Gammaproteobacteria > Oceanospirillales > Oleiphilaceae > Oleiphilus > Oleiphilus sp. HI0061. Next base: position 3,559 of record NZ_LWFE01001018.1, read on the forward strand.
CCTGCACCGAAGTATAAGGCCCCTGGTCGAGGTTGGGAATTGAGTCTGAATTAGTAACAGGCATTGATTATGCTACAGGAACGCGGTGAATTAGTTCATTGATCACATGATCGGCTGTTATACCGTCTGCTTCAGCTTCAAAGCTGATGATAATGCGATGACGAAAGACGTCGTGAAGTACGGCGCGAATATCGTCAGGGCTAACGAAATCTTTGCCATTTAACCATGCATAAGCACGTGCGCAGCGATCTAGGGAAATTGTTGCGCGTGGACTGGCGCCGAAATCGATCCAGCGACCCAGGTCTTCACCGTATTGTGTAGGTTGACGCGTCGCAATCGTAAGGTGGACAAGATATTCCTCTACAGCTTCGCTCATATGGATTGCAGACATCTCTTTCCTGGCTTGGAAGATCTCAGACTGAGCAAGTTCTAATACCTCTTCGTTCAATGGCGTGTCATCGTGCTCGCTTCTGGCTAGTCGCAATATTTCCTTTTCGGACTCAAGGTTGGGGTAGTCGATCTTTACGTGCATTAAAAAACGATCTAACTGCGCTTCGGGCAGGGGGTAGGTGCCTTCTTGTTCGATTGGGTTTTGCGTGGCCATTACTAAGAATAAACTATCAAGCGGGAAGGTTTGTTTGCCAACGCTTACTTGTCGCTCGGCCATTGCTTCTAGTAGTGCAGATTGAACTTTTGCGGGGGCACGGTTAATTTCGTCAGCTAGTATTAAATTATGA
>NZ_LWFE01001019.1:0-11939 GCF_001635675.1 Oleiphilus sp. HI0061
CAGAGCAAAGGCACTTAGGTCTGGATGAAGAAATATTATCGAAGAGGGATGAGCTTTATCGCAAGATGAAAAGAAAGAACCAAATAAGGTGGTCAAAAGCTACGCGGAACTGGGAGAAAGTGGGTGACGTTAAGTTGAACCCGGAGAAGGAAAAACAAGCAGCTTAAATGCTCAGGCGACAACTACCTTGAAAAACGCCGCTCGTGACAAAAGCGCTAAGTGTTGCTCTCGCAAGAAGAAAACCTAAACCTGGCCTTATATTACACTCTGATCGCGGTGTTCAGTATCGCGCACAAGGTTATGTCGACTTTGTCGCGAATAGTCAGCTTAAGCAGAGTATGAGTCGTAAAGGAAACTGTTGGGATAATGCACCGATGGAATCTTTCTTTAGTCGACTAAAAGTTGAATTGATTTATGCAAAGAATTACCAGTCGATGGATGAAGCAAGAACAGGTATATTTACCTACATTGAAGTCTTTTATAATCGAAAGAGAAGACACTCAGCTATAGGGAATATAAGTCCTGTTGAATTTGAAAATCGAACTGCGTTAGTTGCGTAGTTATAACTGTCCACTTTTCGTGGGGCACACCAAACTAAAAGGTACGTTTGATATCCCTGTAGAAGTTTTCGTGTGAACCTAATGCCATCAACTCAAGGGTAAGTACACCTTCGTCATAGCTATAGCCAAGTAACGTAAGTTGCTTAATCATCTTAAATTTATAAACTCTAAGAAACGCAAGATCACCTCGTTTCTGCTCACCTAAAAGTGGGTCTTTAACAAGCTCTTTTACAGCATTATCCAAGTCTTTCTTCTGGTTAGGTTTTAATTTCTTTACTGCTTTTTTAAAAGTTGGCGTTTGTAAAATATTCTCAACTTTAGCCAAAGTCGTAGCGCTCCAACTTACCTGCTTCTTTTTCTGCTTGGGCAATAATGGCTTGCTTTACAAACTCATATGGCAAATCAGGGTTATCTTCCATCATTTCACCAATTTTTGCCCAATGTTCAATCTGCTTTGGTGGCGTCCTATTGTAAGCCTTAGCCATAATGGTGGCTTTTTCAATAAGATCTTGGTCTAATCTTACGCTATTAGTTGCCATAGTTAATGCTCCTGTAACAATCTGCATTAATTGTGGCATATTGCTACAAATAAATAAAGTTATAACCAACGGCTCAAACGGACTCCGTAACAGTCGCACCTTTTTTGTTCCAAAAAAGTCGCCACAGTTACTACGCCGTTTAGCCGGGCGTTGGTATGACTCCCCACGTCAAGCAAACTGCACAAATTCCTGCCGATAGCACGGCCAGAGTTTTTTCTTTTTTAGTCAACTTCTTTTGTTTAAGAAGCATTAGCGCATCAGATGAAGCAGATAATTTCGACGGTTATCATGCTGGTATTCGTGGGTTGCTCTTTTTTTAAAGAACCTATCCGACCTTACTTTTTACGTCGTGGTGTCTGTCTTCAGTCTATGCTCGTGGATCAATGCGATGAAGCTACATTGCCTACCTAACGCCGTCGGTGATTACACCACACTCGTTGCTTGACCCAATGCGCTAACGCTAAACTCATTAAGCTGGTACTCTTGATAAACGTGTTTTTGGGTCGACCTTAAGTCAAATGACTTCTCGTGATATCGACCAGATAAAGGCAATCATTTCACGGGCTATTGCGGTCACGACCACATTGTAATTTTGACCGCGCTTCATAAGCCTCTGATATCGTTTTCACAGCCTTAGTTGCGCTTGCCATGCTTGATCGATAATCTCCTTAGGTAGACCTTCCTGTCTTACCTGCATTTCTTTGGATATTCGTGCGCTATACCGATAGCTGTGCGCTCCCTCAATCAACAGTTTCTGACGCGTCCATTACCGCACTTTGTAATGCTGCCAAGTTTTCGTTTATCGCGACTAGAATGCTCACTCGGGGTGAGCCCGACATAGCTCATTAGCTTTCTAGGCGTATCAAATCGGCTTAGATCACCAAGCTCACACACTACGCCTGTTGCGATGAGGAGGCGTATTCCACGCATCGCTTGTATTGCTTTAACGACAGGATAGTAGCGCCACTTCTTAACTTGATGAGTGAGCTCGTTGTCGAGTCGTTTTAATCGCTTAGTGCGCTCATCAATAGTCTGAATCATTTCTTGTAAAACGATTTGCTGGCAAGGGTGCGGAAGCACCATTTCGGTTAGCCATCGCATATGTTTTAACGACCAGTTAGCGGTACCTGTATAACGTATATTATTCCTAAGCAGCATCGATTTAAGTTGATGCTTCGCATCGTTTAAATCTCGCATGGCTGCTTCTCGTGCGCGAGATAAGTCACGCACCGCTTCATCTTCGGGTTCAGGTACGTAGATTGGGTCAAGGTCATTGTTCTTCAGTAGTCGAGCGAGTTTCTGAGCGTCTCGTTTATCTGTCTTCACTCGCTCACCAGGTTTCTTGGGGATGAGAGATGGCGCGACTAAGAAACAGCAGTGACCAAGGCTGGTGAGAAGTCGATAAATCCAATAACCACAAGGGCCTGCTTCATAGACAAAGTGAAGTGTCGCATGCGGGTATTTCGATTGTAATTGTCGAGCAAGTTTTACAAAGCCTGCTTTGGTGGACTGAATGCGGCCTAGGTCGATAACTTCTGAGGTACGGTAATCAAGGGTATAAGCGACTTGAGTTTGTTCTTTGTGAGTATCTAAACCAATAAATAGTATGTTATCTTTTTGCATGGTGCTGGCCTCTAATTTATAGCGTAACAACTATAATATGGCTCGGCCTTTGCTAACCCACGAATTGGAGGTCAGCACTCTTTAGTGGGGAGTCATTATGTCTAAATGCAATAAGGGAAGTCGGCAATTGAGTAAAGAACTTTGAGCATTGTTGTTGTATTAGTTGTTTTAATTCTAATCGGGTTATTAGTTAGTCGTATCTTTACGAATCATAGAAACAAAGCTAATACCATTTGCTCTAATTGTGGTCATAACTTTGAGAGTACAACTGGAAAGTTAATTAAAGTATTAAGAGGCCCATCTCCTCTTTAAAATTAAACGAATGAATAAGGAAGTTCAATGAAAGCAAAAGTAGCAGTATTTGGATCATTAAGGTTTCCTCCAGATAATACCGAAAAAGTATTACCACACTTAAATGCTTTAGTTCGTAGCACTCACGAAAATGATGGATGCATTGCGTACGATGTTGCGGAAGATCCATTCGATAAGGGCTTAATTCGTTTTTCAGAGTTGTGGCCGAATCGTGAGAGCTTAAATGATCACCTAAGTGCGCCGCACATTAAACCATGGCGAGAGCAGGCTAAAAAATATGGGTTATCTGAGCGCGTATTTAATTCGTGTGATTTGTTATCAGACTCTGTTGCGGTATAGCCTCTAGTCACATAACCAATTATGCCAGCACCACCCATATAGTGCCTCGAACTGGGCTCTGTGTCGTTACATTTTCTGCTGATCACCTCTTGCCTGCTTTTTAAGCGTTATCGATTTAAGGCTCGTCTAATAAAATCGTCATGATCGTACTTATGTTGTTAGTTAAACCGCCCTCGAATATAGGGTTATGACGTTGATTAGATTCATTTACACCTGTATAGCGAGCTCGCACCGTCTTTTGGTGTGTTGCCTAATTATGCTCTTAGTGGTTTGATTTTTCTTCTGTAAGGCAATGTTTTTATTATTTTTTTCGACTTAGAAAAACTATATGGTGTAAAGTAAAGGTTTGGTATGTTGTCGTTTACGATGTTTTTATAGGAAGTATCTATGGAACCCTTACAAGCTCTCCGACGAATTTTTACAGAAGCTGAGGAACTTGAGTCAGCAGACGAATTGCTGAACCTGATTGTTGCCAGAGTCAAAGATGTAACCGGCTCGGACGTTTGTAGTATCTACCTTCAAGATGAGATACAGAAAGATTGGGTTCTTGTTGCTTCAGAAGGCCTTTCGAATAACGCGATTGGCTCCGTTCGTATGAAAACAGGTGAGGGCCTGGTTGGCTATATTTGTGAGAACCAGACGCTTTTAAATCTAGAGGATGGTTCTCAGAATCGTTACTACAGATACTTTCCGGAAACGGGAGAAGAGCATTTTTCCGGCTTTTTGGGTGTGCCAATTATTAGTTTTCGTCGCCTCATTGGCGTACTGGTTATTCAGTGTAAAGATAAACGGCTTTTTTCTGCTGAGGAAGAAGCTTTTCTAATTACGATAGCAGCTCAACTGGCAGGGCCTTTATCCTCAGTACTTAAGCAGGAGAGTTTGGCTGCGATTGTTAACAAGGATGTTAGTGATCAAATAAAAGTCAGCGGGGTAAAGGGGGCACCTGGCATTTCGATTGGGCTCGTTAAGGTTATTGCACCCTTTAAAGATTTAGCTTGCGTTGAAGAAGAGAGCGTGACTGATATTGACTCAGAGATCAGGTCTTTTCGTGACGCGATTGCATCTGTCAAGCTCGAGATCGAAGCAGGTGAAGACAAGCTGGCTTCATCTTTAACTCAAGAGGTTCAGGCTTTGTTTGGTGTATACCTGATGTTGCTTGAGAATGATGCCATCGTTGTCGATACAGAGACGCTAATCCAAGAGGGCTATTGTGCTTCTTACGCTTTGAAGCTCGTTATTGACCGCCATGCCAAGCAGTTTGAGTCGATGGATGATCCATACTTACGTGCTCGATCAGAAGATATCCGTCATTTGGGTTTGCGTATCTATGCCAGCATTAATGCGCATGACTTTAATGTCCAGCTGCCAAATGAACCCTTTATTCTGCTTTCAAAGAATTTAAGCATCGCCGATATTGCTGAATATGCGAATCAAAATTTGGTTGGCTTGGTATGCGTGGATGGCTCGGTTTTATCTCATGCGGCCGTTCTGGCCAGTGCTCTCGGCATTACCGCAATCATGGGTGTCGGTGATCTTAATTGGTCAAAGGTTGAGGGTAGTGTTGCTGTCATGGATGGTTATAGAGCGCAGGTCATTTTTAATGCCTCGCCTCAAATGCAGCGGGAATATCAAAGGCTGGCAGCACAAGAAAACCGATTGATGTCAGGGCTTGATAAGCTTAAGGATAAGCCCGCCGAGACCAGTGATGGTTATCGTATCAATCTTTATGCGAATACAGGTTTGCTTGCCGATTTATCTCCAGGGCTAGAGAGAGGCGCAGAAGGAGTAGGCTTATACCGTTCTGAAATTCCTTTTATGCTGCATGAAACATTTCCAACCGAAGATGAGCAAACTGCTGTTTATCGGAAAATTTTAGAGGCTTATGCGCCGCGCTCTGTTTACATGCGCACCCTTGATATAGGTGGTGATAAAGCTTTGCCGTACTTCAGCTTTGAGGAAGATAACCCTTATCTGGGTTGGCGTGGTATACGTTTTACACTTGATAATAGTAGTATTTTTCTGGCTCAGATTCGAGCGTTACTTCGTGCAAACCTTGGGATTGGCAATATGAAAATTATGTTGCCGATGGTTAGCCGTGTAGAAGAAGTGGATGCGTTCAGAGAGTTGCTTGACCAAGCAGTGGCTCAGCTACTTGCAATGGGGCTTAAAGTTGCAAAGCCAAGCGTGGGTATAATGGTAGAGGTGCCAGCAGCAATGATGGCCCTGCCACACCTATCAAAGCGAATTGACTTTATATCTATTGGTTCTAATGATCTAACGCAGTACCTACTTGCAGTGGATAGGAATAATCCGAAGGTCTCTGACTTATATAACTTTCTAAACCCGGCGGTATTGGCAAGTATTAATCATATTGTATGTACTGCTCAATCCCGTCGACTTAAGGTGTCTTTGTGTGGTGAAATGGCCTCTGACCCTGTAGCGGTTATTTTACTACTTGGAATGGGGATCAATACACTAAGTATGAGTGCCTTTAATATTCCCAAGGTTAAGTGGGTAATTCGTTCGTTTTCGCATAAGAAAGCCAGGCAGCTTCTAACAAAAGCGCTGAATCTCGAAAATGAAAGCTGTATACGTGAGATGCTTGAGGATGAGCTCGAGAGTGCTGGTTTGGGGGGCTTGATTCGAGCGGGGGCTTAGCGTTTGCGCAAATAAAAAATCCCTTTTAAAGAGCTGGCGCGCATTAAGAGGGATTCGATAAGTGCTTTTAGTCTTCTAGAACTGTAGGAAGTTGCTTGCGATGGCTCCAATGGCAACGACAAGTGATACCACTGCAATCATATTCGCCTTCTTGGCTTGCTGAACATAAGGCTGCATATCTTGCTGAACTTGGATTTGTGCCTGTGCGGCACTTACTTTCGCTGCGACGGCCTCGGCAGCACTGCTCGCGGCTTTTTCACCCATAGCGGTTCCTGCTTCGGCGCCAGTCTGGGTTGCTATATCTTTTATTTGCTGTAGTGCAGCAGGGGAAAGATCGGCACGACTTTCAATCAGGTCTCTAACTGCTTTGATCTCTGCAGTGATCTGGTTTTGGAACTGAACACCGGTTTGCTTAAGGCTGGCGTCGAGTACTGACTGTGAAACATGGTTGACGTTCTGATCTTGCCTTGCGCTAAGTTTACGTATTTCACTCTGATTCTCGTGAATATTTGTTTCAAGACGATGCAGCGAGCCGCTGATTGGTTGTAGCGCATCTTCGATCGCTCTGGCGATTAGTTTGGATGATACTTTTTCGATTAGTTCCTGGCTCATTTCTTCTTCCTCTTCCTCTGGGGAGCTGGTCGCAATAGGTTCTTGTTCTAATGGTTCGCTTTCAGTACTACTTAATTCAGGTAGATCACCTGTATCGAGAGTGACTGCGCTGAGTTCTTCTGGCTCGGCTGAATCGGCCGCAATATCAGGAGCAGGGCGACTGTTAAGTTCTTCGATAAGTTCAGCTAATCTATCTGGCTTTGCGGGCTTGCCTAGCATGGCGTAGGCACCGGAAGATAGCATTTCTGCTTCATACTCTGGCCCTTCCTTAGAGGTGTACATAAGGATAGGGATATGCGCTGTTTTGGGGTTTTGACTGATCTCTCGAGTGGTAGCCAAGCCGTCCATTCCGGGCATCATATGATCCATGAATATAAGATCGGGCAATGGTGAGCTTTCTAAATAGCTTAAAGCTTCTTCGCCTGATTCCACCATATTAACTTCGAGGCCGTTCTTTTGAACAAGTCGACTGAGCATTATCCGTGCGGATTTTGAATCATCGACGACCAGCGCTGTGTTGACAGCCATGCTTTCTCCTAAAAACAATGCGATATATGCTTTAAGCATAGATGATTTCAGGAAAAGTACTGCAGTTTTTGTGTGGCTTATGTAAGAAAAAGTGAAATTAGTTCAGATGGGTGTTGAATTTGGTAATCGGCTGGCCATTTTTTGGCCGATTTGTGACACTTAATATAGCCGTATAGCGCACTTACTGTAATCATTTCAGCAGCTTGACCTGCTTGAATGTCTCTTTCGTGATCGCCAGCGTAGACGATATTACCGGGCGCAAGGCCAAGTTGCTTTGCTGCTAAAAGAAGGGATTCTGGGTCAGGCTTGGATTTGCGGACATCATCGGGGCAGAGTGTCACACGGCTTCGTTTGTCTAGGTCCATACGCTGTAATAATAGATCGGTGTAGAGGCGAGGTTTGTTGGTGATAATTCCCCAGGGAATGTCTTTGTCTTCACAAAGAGTGAGAACCTCTTCCATGCCGTCAAAGAGCTTGGCATGCTTTCCTACTAGCGATTCATAGCGTTCCAATAACTCTTGTCTAAGTGATTCAAAGGGCTCGGTGCCGGGTTCGCCGCCAAAGCCGATTTTTACCAAAGCCCTTGNGCCATCGGACACAGTATTACGAATCGTGTCGGCTGGAAGCTGGTTTCGTCCGTGACTTATCAGTTGTTCATTGAGAACCTGAACAAAATCATTGGCTGTATCAACGAGTGTTCCGTCCAGGTCAAATAGTAGAGCGCTAATTGTCATTATGAATGTCGTTTATGAGGGGGTATAAGCTAATCGATTGGCTTGGTGGCATGTACCAGGTAATTGACATCGACGTCTCGCGCTAATTTGTATTCTTTTATTAATGGGTTGTAGACCATGCCGGTAATATCTTGAAAGTCCAGTTTTGCCTTGCGGATGTAACTTGTTAGCTCAGATGGCTTGATAAATTTCTTATACTCGTGCGTGCCTTTCGGTAGCATCTTTAGTAGGTGTTCGGCGCCAACAATGGCAAACATAAAAGCTTTAGGGTTACGATTGATTGTTGATAAGAATAGGTCGCCGCCAGGTTTCAGAAGCTTTGCACAAGCCGCTATAACTGAAGAAGGGTCTGGTACGTGTTCAAGCATTTCCAGGCAGGTGACGACGTCATAGGTGCCTGCTTCTTCGTCAGCAAGGGACTCTACGGTGATTTGTCGATAGTCAACTTCAACACCTGATTCAAGACCGTGTAGCCTTGCTACAGAAAGTGGGGCTTCACCCATATCAATACCCGTTACGTAGGCACCGCGCTGACATAGCCCTTCAGAGAGGATCCCACCGCCACAGCCGACGTCTACAACTTTTTTGCCGGGAAGGTGAGCGCGTTCATCAATATAGTTAAGACGAAGCGGGTTGATGTCGTGAAGCGGCTTAAACTCGCTTGATTTGTCCCACCAGCGACTAGCCAGTGCTTCGAATTTAGCGATTTCATTTGGATCGACGTTTTTTGCGGCTGTTTGGCTCATGTTTCTCTATTCGTGTGTTATAAATATTTCTAGAAGGCGTTTATTGTCAGCTTTCTGTCGACGAGCGAATTTTAGCTGCCCAGCTCTTGGCTTTAACAATAATTTCCTGCGTGTCCATATATTTTAGTTCGCCTTCTTCAAGAAGGAGTTTTCCGTTTACCCAGTTATGGCTTACTTGGTTGGACGCGACTGAGTATACAATATCTGAGATTGGATCAAAGCTCGGTTGGCTATTTAATGCATCCATTTTGATGGCAATCAAATCTGCTGCTTTGCCTATCTCTAGTGAACCAGTAATTTCTTCGATGCCTAAGGCTGCAGCGCCATTGATGGTTGCCATCTCGATTGCACTGGCTGCATCGATCGCGCTTGCGTCTTTTGCGACTGCCTTTGCAAGCAGGGCGGCGGTACGCATTTCGCCAAACATATCGAGGTCATTGTTACTGGCCGCACCATCGGTACCCAGGGCAACATTAACGCTTTCTGATATTAGCTGGGCGCTAGGGCAAAAGCCGCTTGCAAGTTTAAGGTTCGATTCGGGGCAGTGTATTACATGTACTTTGTTGCTGGCTAAGGATTCAATATCTTGTTCGTTTAGTTCTGTCATGTGTACGCATTGCAGGGCGAACTTATCTGAAATTAACCCTAAGTCGACGAGCCTTTGTATGGGGCGCTTATTGTTTTGCTTTACAGCTTCCTCTACTTCAAATGCTGTTTCATGAAGATGGATTTGAACTGGTATATCATGCTCAATTGCCAGATCTCTGATGTTTTCCAAAGGCGAGTCTGAAACGGTATAGGGTGCGTGAGGTCCGAAGCCGATCTCGACGAGATCACTGTCAGCGTAATCTATGGCAAGGCTTAAGGCTTTTTCGATATATTCTTCAGGTCCGCTGCCCCAAACGGTAGGGAAATCTAATATTGGGCAGCATAGATGGGCGCGTATGCCGTACTGCTCGGCGACTTGGGCGGATATGTTAGGGAAGAAGTACATGTCGCTAAAGCAGGTGGTTCCGCCTCTCAGCATTTCTGCTATCGCCAGTTCGGTTCCGTCACGGACAAAAGCCTCAGATACCCATTTTCCCTCGGCAGGCCAAATATGGTCGTTGAGCCATTCCATAAGCGGCAGGTCGTCAGCGAGACCACGAAACAGCGTCATTGCACTATGGCCGTGAGCGTTAACGAGCCCGGGCATTATGGCGTGCTCGTTCAGTTCATATGTGTTTTTAGCTTGATATTTGGTTTGGGCTTTAGCGCTTGCAAGTATGTCTACGATTTCGTCATCTCTAATGGCAAGGCTGTAATGCTCATAACAGGTGTTTCGTGGTCGAACAGGGATGATATAACGAGCATGGATTAGCGTATCAACTGTTTGCGCTTGTGGCATATAGGTACCCAGAGGTTTATATATGTTCAATTTTGAAAGGGTGAGAGTATACCTCTATTACTATGCTTGGCAATAAGCTGCGCGTTGAACTAGCTTCGGTAAGTGGCTAGCACAGATTAATATTGTTACTCTAAGCGTTTCCTTGGTTAGTTATTAGAGTAAGAGAAGAATTTATGAGCCAGCCTGATAAAGATCTACAGGATGATCCGCTTGATTCGAATAATCGAAAGCAAAAGCGTGTACACGCTCTAATACAATGGTGGCAGCAAGAAAAAGATAAAATTGCGCAAGGAGATGTGCTGAAATTTATGCACGAGAACAAAGAGCGTCTCGAAAAGTCCTTGGCCTCAATTTATCAAAACAACTTTGTATATAGGGTGACTAACCTGTTACTGGCTTTTGTTGCTAGTCTGGCTGGACTGGTTGATCGCCTGAAAGATGCCATTGTTAAGTTGGTTTTGAAGGTTCCTGCTCCAGAAGCGGTAAAGGGCTTGCTATTGTCTATCTTTAACGCCGTGAAGCTGCGAGGTATTGTCGATTTCTTTCGCGCCAAGATGTACTCTTTGAAAAAGGCACCTCATAATATTCGTGCTGTTCAGCTAATGGACGAGGTTGTTGCGCGTGCCAAGCGTGACGGCTTGGATATAAAGAAGCACTTTCCCGACATCGCCCGTAAATTCAACGAGCGCAAATTACAGCTGCTACAGCATTCTTTCTTTAAGGAATTTAGTAAATCTCGCATTGAGCGCATACTCGCAATGCCTTTCACCTTTAGTCGCTCAATATCACCGGTTCTACCTGATACTGCCCTGTGGCACAAGTTCTTTGTTTTTCTTGAAAACCGAAATATTGCCGACTTGATATTGGTCGGGAGTAAAGGAGAGCGGGTTTCAACGAAGCATGATAGCAAGCATGTAGTGGGTTCGTCAGAGGTGGTTCGAATCTTGTATCAGGCTTCAGTGCTTAAGGCGTCAGGGCGAAGGGTTTTTATTGTTGGTAATCACGAAGGTTATATTGGGCCGTATCTGGTAAGGAGTATATTGAGGCGGCTTGGTTTTGATAATCTCACAGCAAATTGCAATACAGTCGTTGGTCCGAGAATGTTTTCAAATATGGTTCTAAAGAACGGTGCGAGTAATGTCGGAAACTTGTTCCTGACTTTACCATCACAGAAAACGACGGAAGTTAAAGAGAAGAGCTTAGCTGATGCTTTGCTCAAAACAGCAAGACGGTCACAGCTGCTGATCAAAATGCCAAATTCCGGGCTTCATCTAATCGAGCAAATGAGTTATAGCGACTTTATGAATAAGTTTATTCGATCAGATCGCGCCCGGTTTTCTCAGATCTCTGCTCAGCTCATGCGGGTTGAAAAACATGATCTGGCCCAATACTTGGCAGACGTTAGGCAAACTTGTGCTTTGGATGAATTGGATCGTGAGGATTACGAGTTATTCAAATCCATTATGTATGAGCCGTTTTTGATATTCCCTGAAGGCTCTCGTTCATATGTTGCCAAGGACGGAAGTGTCACAATGAAGTATGTCAGCCCTCGGTTCGTGCAAGCCTATTTTAGGCCTGATGATGTGGTTTTACCTATTAGTCTCGTGGGTGGCTCTGATATAGGCAATAGTTGGCGCCTTAAACCGGCAAACATTGGTCTGTGTGTGGGTGAGCCGATTAAAGTTAGCGAAGAAATGATTGCAAACTTTGATACAGAGGGTGTTGGGATAATGCGTAAAGTTGCGGCGTTACCTAATATAAAAACGGTTAACTTTGACGAAGATATTCAGGCTGGTAAGAAGCTTGAAAGTCATGCTGCTTGATTGAGTTGTACTCAGATCTGAGAGTTTTGTCATATAAATAGCTGTATTTGTCTATTGCATTTTGTCAAAAAGCGTAGC
>NZ_LWFE01001020.1:0-4589 GCF_001635675.1 Oleiphilus sp. HI0061
GATCCGCTAAGAGAATGCCTGGACGAAGCCTATACCACGCCCAAGGTACTCAACCCAGAAAACCAGATACCAAATGACCCAGCTCTACCTTTGCTGCTCGACAAGGTTTACACCTGCGTCGATGTGGTCAAAGTTGACTACCAGATTCCAGGTTGTCCACCTTCTGGCGATGCGCTATGGAGTGCTTTAACAGCCTTGATCAAAGGCGAGCCACCTTCGCTTGATTATTCACTGATCAAGTTTGACTAATTCAAGGGCTGAAAAGATGAAAAAAACAAAAGCTCGGATCGTAGAAATAGAACCCCTAACGCGAGTCGAGGGTCACGGCAAAGTGACGATTCACCTCGATGAACAAAACCAGGTGTCTGAAGCGCGCTTACATATTGTCGAGTTCAGAGGCTTTGAGCGCTTTATCCAGGGCCGATTACTTTGGGAAGTGCCTGTCATCGTTCAGCGCTTGTGTGGCATCTGCCCGGTAAGTCATCACTTAGCAGCCGCAAAAGCTATGGATATGATTGTCGGTGTTGACCAACTCACGCCCACCGCCGAAAAAATGCGCCGCCTAATGCACTACGGCCAGATTATGCAGAGCAACGTACTCCACTTCTTCCATCTCAGTTCACCTGACCTGCTCTTTGGTTTTTCTGCTCCCGCTAAAAAGCGCAATATCTTTGAAGTCATTAAAGCCTTTCCTGACCTGGCCAAGAAAGGCGTATTAATGCGCAAGTACGGACAAGAAGTTATTCAGTACACCGCAGGTAAAAAAATTCATGGCAACACAGCCATTCCGGGCGGCATCAGTAAGAGTCTTTCAGTTCAAGAACGAGACAAACTACTACAAGATATCGATCAGATGATTGAGTGGTCACAAGAAGCGGTCGATATTACGCGCAACTATACACTTGAGCACCTAGGGCTGGTAGAAAGCTTCGCCAACTTTAAGTCTAGTCATATGTCACTGGTTCGTGATGACGGCGCTTTAGATTTATACGATGGCCAGCTTCGCGCAATTGACGCCAACGGCAACTTGATCTTTGACCAAATGGATTACCGGCACTTCGATGATTTTATCAAAGAAGAAGTAAAACCCTGGTCGTACATGAAGTTCCCCTTTATCAAGAGCCGGGGCAATGTTGACGGTTGGTATCGGGTCGGCCCACTGGCTCGCATGAATACAGTCAGCTTTATCGACACCCCCTTGGCCAATGCTCGTCATGAAGAATTCAAAGAGTTCTCCCAACATAAGCCTGCTCATATGTCTTTGGCCTATCACTGGGCACGAATGATAGAAGTCCTTCACTGTGTCGAAAAGATCAAAGAACTACTTCTTGACCCGGATATTATGGGTACGGATCTCAAACTAACCGGCGATCGTCGTGAAGAAGGGATAGCCGTAATCGAAGCGCCGAGAGGCTCTTTATTCCACCATTACAAAGTCAATGAGAATGACCAAGTCACCTACTGCAACTTGATTGTCTCGACAACCCATAACAATACCGCCATGAACAAAGCAGTGACCGATGTCGCCCGAAAATATATTTCAGGCAAGAACAAAATATCGGAAGGCATGCTCAATCATATCGAAGTGGCCGTTCGCGCTTACGACCCATGTTTATCTTGTGCAACCCATGCGCTCGGCCAAATGCCGCTCAAGGTGGAGCTGTTTGATCATGAAAATAAACTGATCGACAGTAACAGCCAGTTTGTAGATGGCCAACACTAGATGAGCAAGATCTAGATGATTAAGAAGATACTCTTTATTGGCTACGGCAACCCTGGCAGACAAGATGATGGCCTCGGCCCGGCGCTTATTAAAGCACTCGAAGATGACTCAATACTTGCTGATAAAGTAAGCCTTTCTTCAAACTACCAACTCACCGTCGAAGACGCTTACGACATTACACAGTACGACACGGTGGTATTTGTAGACGCGAGTTTAGACTCTTCCCCACCCTTTTCGTTTAATGAAGCCAGCGCTAATGATCAACAAAGCCTGGGCAGCCATCAGCTTCAACCTGAGTCGGTTCTGCAATTGTGCCATACCTTATATGAGACAAAACCCGAAGCCTTTATTCTGGCAATTCGCGGCTACGAATTTGATGTCTTTGACGAGACACTGAGCCCGCGCGCCCAAGGCAATTTAGATAAAGCCCTCGCGTTCACTACCAAGTGGATTAGCGAGCATGCATGAGCTATCACTTGCGGAAAGTATGCGTGAACTCATTGAAGAACAAGCCGAAGCCGAGCACTTCAACTTGGTTGAAGCCGTTTATTTAGAGGTCGGTCAACTAAGCCATGTCGAGGCAGAAGCTATGCAGTTTTGTTTTGACGCCGTGATGAAAGGCTCCATTGCAGACAATGCGAAGTTAATCCTATCCCGCCCTTCAGGTATTGGCCTATGCGGAAGCTGCCAGAAACAAAGTGAAATCAAGCACCTATACGATGCTTGTTCTCACTGCGGGGCTTTCGGCTTAGAGGTGATACAGGGAGACCAGGTTAGGATTAGTTCTTTGCAGGTTAGCACTAAAGAAAGTCCAACGGACTAGAAGTCTTGCCCTTAGAGAAATTAGCTGTGTGGGTATAAATCATCGTCGTGGCAACGTCGGAATGCCCCAATAGTTCTTGCAGCATTCTAATATCCATCCCGCGTTCCAAATGATGCGTGGCAAAACTGTGACGAAAGGTATGACAGGTAACACGCTTTGCAATCCCGAGCTTTCGAGCGCAGTACCTGACCGACTTCTGCAAGGTCGACTCGTGTAAATGGTGCCTGCGCACTGCTTTCGACTTGGGGTCGAGCGATAATTTGGCACTAGGAAACACATATTGCCAAATCCATAGCTGGTCATTTTTGCCATACTTCCTAACTAATTCGGCTGGCATATAAACACTACCATAACCTTCCTTTAAATCGGTTTCATGCATCGCTTTTACGTCTTTCAAGTGCGCTTTTAGTGACCCTTGAATTTTAGCAGGAAGCGGCACCACCCTTTCCTTATTCCCTTTGGCATTGCGTATGATAATTTGCTGATACGCAAAATCGATATCTTGAACTCTAAGCCGAATCGCCTCCATCAACCTTAGACCACAGCCATAGAGCAATGATACCAGTAGCAATTGAACCCCTTGTAGTTCGGCTAATATTTCGTTTACTTCATCGGCAGACAAGACAACCGGCAACTTCTGACGTTTTTTTGCCTTGACGAATTGGCTAACATCACCAAGCTCAAGGTTTAAAACCATTTTGAAGTAAAAGACTATTGCATTCAGCGCAAGCGCCTGCGTTGAACTCGACACACCCTTATCAACAGCCAAAAATGAAAGATAGTCAATCACATCTCTGGCAGAGTTACCTTGGGTGTGACTATTAGAACAGAACTTTAAGAAGCGATTAACCCAATGGACATAAGTCTTTTCGGTGCGAATACTGTACCCCTTAGCACGCACCTGATAGATTAACTTCTCGACTTCTGGTGCATTTGCACTGCCCTCCAAGTCCATATTTTTGCTTCGACCTGTTACAACAGGCGTATTATTTCGCGCATTCGAGACATGATCAGCCTCCAACTCTTTGCACGACATTTTCCAATAATCCCAATCAACCTGCTTACAAAAGGGGGAATGAATACTTAGAAACAAACAATGAATCGCATCAACCACCTGACGCTTCTGCCAAGCCTTGAGCTTGTTACTCTCAAGTAAGTTTGAGAAGTAATCCTGAACACTTTGATCGGTATGTTCCTTAAGCCGGACGTCCGTATAATACCGAATAAACTGCTCACAATGACGCACATACCACTGGAACAGAGCGGGCTTGATATTGCGCTCAGAAAGTTGAGCTATATAGTTGTTCCAAAAACGTTTTTCTCGATCATCCGTGACCTGAGACATATCTATTTCCTTATGCTTTATTTACAATCCTTTGTAAATTTCAAATATGGATTATACGGACGCCGCCTAATAAGGTAAATTATGGATTCCGTATAAGAAACTGTTAGAATTTTTAGGCATCATCCACAAAAGGAAGTATTAGTGATTAAAAAAATACGAATATTAATTTTCATTGCTGTTTGTTCTGCTCTTTTACCAGCTTGCGCTCATTTTTCCTCAAGTTCTTTCCAAGAAGAATATGTTCAAGGTGATCAAACTACATTTAACACTGGTGATTCTGTATTTCTTAAGATTAATAGTTATGCCAATTGGTCTGACTATTCAACGGTTAACACGCTAGTTGCAGATGCACTCCAAGAAAGCTTTTCTAAAAAAGGTATAAAAGCAAAATTTCTCTCTGAGAAAGATGAGCTTCCTCAGAGTTATCTTGAAATTGTTTCTATTGTTGATAATACCGCAGGTGATGAAAGTCGTGACTTTGATCCCCTTTCGTATTTATCTGCAGTTTGGTGTGGCTTGTCAGTTTTTGTTCTACCTATGATTAGCACCGATTTCGATGTGCTCGTAAAAATTAACCGATTTGAAAATGGTCAAATTGTGTCTAGCCATTTGTATTCAAGTCATATGTATCAAATGGCTGGGTTTTCTATGATTCCATTTATGAGTTCGGACGATGTTGGAGACGATATTGCCTCTAT
>NZ_LWFE01001021.1:0-975 GCF_001635675.1 Oleiphilus sp. HI0061
TATCCTTAGGCACAGCCGCTATGACGGACCCTAATGGCGGCGCATTACTCAGTGCGTTAAATCTGGGGGATATGGGATTAGAAACTGATGCTGAATTCGACTATGCCAGCGGCCTATTTGATTTCGAAATTCATAATGTGTTGCCAGTTGGAAGTAGTATTCAACTCGTTATTCCGCTTATAGAACCGATTCCTGAAGAAGCAGTGTATCGTAAATTAGATCCAATATACGGCTGGCAGAACTTTGAACTTGATAGCAATAACCAACTATATTCAAGTGCAGGAGAGCCAGGCATTTGCCCTTCTCCTGGAAGTACTGCTTATCAACCAGGCTTAACGCAAGGCCACAACTGTCTAATGATGCTAATAGAAGATGGCGGTGCCAACGATGCAGATGGCCAGGCTAATGGTACTGTGCTTGATCCAGGGGGCGTTGCCAGCTTAGTTTCTGAACCAGTAACTGAACCCACTACGAGCAAGGGTGGCAGTGGTGGCGGTTCAGTCTTCTGGATGCTGTGGCTTGTAGCGTTGCTTGGTTTAAAGCGAATTACACTAAGAGAGCGCCTTTAATTGAGTTTTATATCTTACGTACCAGAAAACCTGGTGCGTAAGATAAACGGGTATTTAATTCCCTCTATGACCCGCAGTGACGCTGTTTAGTGGGTTACGTAATCCTTAAATGTCGCTGGCTCGGCCAGAGATAGCGCTGAGCATTTCTTCTGCCTCGTCATAAGACATGTACTTTGCAACGGCGTAGGTTGAGTTAGCTTCTTTAAAAGCACCCTGAATAATTTCAGAAAAATCTGAGCGTTTTATTTGAGGTATCGTGTTCTCGATATTTAGCGTAGAAATCAAATTTTTGACTTCACTAATAAACGCTTCAGCTAGCACTGTATCATTATCATTTCTGCTGCCGAGACCCAGGCATTGTGCAAGTTCAGCCAAGCGTGTCGTGCTCGCAGCTTTAGTGAATTCA
>NZ_LWFE01001022.1:0-4433 GCF_001635675.1 Oleiphilus sp. HI0061
ATTGGTTTATATATAACCTATAATGAAAGATACTATTGCGTTATCTGCAACTTCTCCCAGAAATGCACGTTAATGACACGCAGAAGAAGCTCGTCGTAAATGACGTATTATCGGTTTATCAGGCGGTCAAGGCAGGTATGGGAATCTCTATGCTCCCCAGTTATCTTATCGAAGAGGACATTAAAGCCGGGAGACTCGTCGAACTGTTCTCAGGACAAAAGAATACCCCCATGAAGTTTTTTTACTGTTCCCCTCAACTGAGTTTATGCCTTTAAAGTTACGCGTTTTTATAGATTTTATGTTAGATCAATTTGTCGATGCGTCTTAATACTCAAGGTGAGTGTCAGCTTGGCCAGATTCGATTAAAAGGTTGACGCCGCAATGTCGAATACCGGTTCGAGAAAAAAGCTTCGAATTCCAAACTACTCAAAACAGCAAGATGAGCAAATCAGCCGAGTTTGACCTCATTCACTTATCAACAGTCACCATGAGATATCGCTGCCAAAATACCTTTCATTGCCACATCTCTAACCCTGTCTATACTGAATACAAAAAGAACAAGCCATTCCTTCAATCAAACGGCCTTCAATATGTTTCGCGATGCAACAATACGTCTAAAAGTAATATCTGGATTTGCCCTATCCACACTCGTTATCCTTTTGGTTGGACTGATCGGTTTTAATGGTATTAGTAAGCTATCAGATAACCTATCATTTATCGTGGGTCCAGCATGGGACAGCGCTGATGGAGCGATGGAGGCAGAAATTGGTCTGGAAGCTCAAATGCTTGCAGTAGAGAAAATCTTTCAAGGTTATCATTACGATAAAGGGCTAGAGTCAATCAAGGAAGCCCAACAAAGCACCGATGAAGCGATAGATCAGCTCCGCGATGCAGGGCTCATGGACGCCACTCAAATCGAAAATTTTTCCTTAAACAAAAGTCAGTATAAAAAGCTGCTCGAAGAAGTGCTAAAAGAGTATAAAGACTTTGCCTTCTTAAAATATCAATATGATGAAAATGCAGAAAAATTCGTCAAACTAAGTAGCGAAATAGAAGCAATCGGAGATTCAACGGTCGAACAACTAGAAAAGTCCCCCTCTCAATTAGTCACATGGGATACTGGCCTAGATAATATGTGGTTGGCTGCCGATGGCGCAATGGAGTCTAGTATCGGCTTACTCTCTGGTCTCTACCATATGGCTCGTTTTATCGCAAAGAGCGAAGAGCATAGTGCCGCACAATACAATCTGAACGAAGCGCTCGCATTCCAAAAAGAAGCAGCAAAGGAAATGTTCAGTACTGGTGCATTCAAATTAAATGCAGGAAGCAAATGGCAAAACCTTAGTTATGAAGAGGCCTACACAAAACACTTAGACAAACATGAAGAACTAACAAAAAAGCTGTTTGCAGCAACTCACGCATATCAAACAACTCATATCAAATACATCACAATTGCTGACCAACTCCTGGTGCAGTTGGGTAAATTTGAAGAAAGCGGAGATCGAGTAGTTGAAAATGAAGTCGATGTCATTAATCAAATTCAACAGGCGACACTAAGCGTTATGACGATGACTGCAATTGGCGGCGTCGTGGTTGTGATTATCTTCTCTTTACTTCTACTGCGCTCAATCCTCAGCCCCTTAAACGAAATTAGCACGCGAATTGAAGACATAGCACAAGGAGAAGGAGACCTCACACTGCGTCTCAACATGGAGTCAAAGGATGAACTCGGCACCCTAGGAAATCACTTTGACAGCTTCCTTGATAACATCCATAACATTATTAGCCAGGTATCTAGTCGTTCTGTAACAATGTCGGCAGAGATCACGGAAATGGACAACGTTGCTCAACGAACAAATGAGAGTGTAGACGAACAAAGACGTCAAACAGACCTAATCGCTACAGCCATCAATCAGATGTCCTCAAGTGGTCGAGAAATTGCTCAAAATACCGAAAATG
Organism: Oleiphilus sp. HI0061; assembly: GCF_001635675.1. Classification (NCBI taxonomy): domain Bacteria; kingdom Pseudomonadati; phylum Pseudomonadota; class Gammaproteobacteria; order Oceanospirillales; family Oleiphilaceae; genus Oleiphilus; species Oleiphilus sp. HI0061. Next base: position 1,960 of record NZ_LWFE01001022.1, read on the forward strand.
CGGCGAGAAGTGCGACCGAAGCGAAAATTGTCAGTGAAGAAGCCGAACAAATTGTCACCGAAGCAATCTCGACTATCGGCAGTTTATCAGCTGAAATTGAGGATGCCACAGGCGTCATCTCAACACTTGAAGATGAGGTCAATCAAATTGTAAACGTCCTCAACGTGATCGTTGGAATCGCGGAACAAACAAACCTCCTTGCTCTCAATGCCGCAATCGAAGCTGCGCGAGCAGGTGAGCACGGTAGAGGATTTGCTGTTGTTGCTGATGAAGTTAGAGGCTTGGCAGGACGCACTCAACAAAGCACAGAAGAAATACAAGAAATGATTGATCGACTCAAAAGTGGATCACAGAGAGCCGTCGAAGTCATGACACGAAGTAATGAACAAAGTCAAAGTACCGTTCGTCAAAGTGAACAAGTACAACGATCACTTAACCAAATTGCTTCTTCGATTTCAGTTATAAATGAGATTAACCAACTAGTAGCAAGCGCTTCAGAAGAACAGTCATGCGTGTGTGAAGAAATGGAGAAGAATGTTCAAACGGTTGTTGAAGTCGCCACCACGACCAGCGAGGGCATGGAACAAACTTCTGCAAGCTGCCAACAAGCAAACCAACTAAATCAGGATTTGTCCGACTTAGTTAACCGCTTTAAGGTCTGAGCAAGCTTATTCAATTGCTCAATAAAAAGGAAACTGATAGTCACTGCTGTATCATATTTTTTTAATCGTTCTATGTATACGAATCGATTAACTAGGTCTATATAGGAAACGCAAAGACACAGCAGAGATTAGGTTTACTACTCACCTAAGTCGAGACAAGTAGATCTCATAAATTTCAGAGGGACTATAAACCAAACCGCTTACATTGGTTAAAATTAGATCCCTCCGTCGCTTTTTGACTACTGCATGCTTTGTATTTGTACGCCGTGTAGATATCGACCCGATTCGATCTGGGTTGTTCGTACAACCGTCGCCTTGCTAACCAAGTCGGGCACTATTCCCATCTCTGAGCGGATACAGGCCTCAATACATTCACCTGCGTTAATCGCCCTATCAAGTTCAACTTGCATGCCATTTACACTAAGATCGAGGCAAGTGCCCTCAATATAGTTTCCAGTATCCAGTTTTACCTGGATAGGCGTGTCTAGCTTCATACGGATATGGTCACGTTTCTCATCATAATTTCTAACATTGATCATAGATAATTCCTCAACAACTGGATGCAGGACTGCTCAAGGCCTAAAAGTCAGACTCTTGAACCAACACTAAATATTAATCAAAGGTCGTACCGTAAAAACAGATACTTCTTACCATCAACACCTTGCGGCACACTTCTAGAATTTGAATAAAGCAAGGCACTAATAATTGGTCAAAAAAACGGCAATGATCATCCGAGTGGGAATTGGCGTCTGAGTAAAGTGCCTCTCCCCCTTTATTTCTCTTCTCATTGACATTACTGGTAATGACATTAGGATACTTAGCCTGAAACGTATCACCATCCTAAAAGAGTATTATCACACATGAAAAAATTCTGGCTCATGCTACCTGTGCTGTTTGCACTAGCTTTAAACGCCACGCACGTCGATGCCAAAAAGTTCGGCGGCGGAAAGTCGTTTGGAAAGCTATTTCAAACCAAGCCTTCTCCTGCTAAAAAAGCTGCGCCAAATAATTCAGGAGCTGCAAAACAGAAAGCGCCGGCCAAGGGCGGTATGGCGAAAGGTTTAATGGGTGGCCTTCTCGCTGGTGGCTTAATTGCAGCTTTAATGGGTGGAGCATTTGAAGGCATTCAAATCATGGATATAATTCTGCTCGCTTTGGTGGCCTTTATTCTGATTCGCTTATTTAAAGGTATGATGCAAGCTAAAGCAGCCTCCATGGAGCCTCAACCAGCTTATTCTACAAATCAATTCAGACAAGAGAGCCAAACAGACGCCCAACCAAGCAAGTTCTTGGCGGGTCAGTTTCCTCAGTCATCTTCCGGCAATCAGCCAACAGCTAACCAGAACAACGATGCTACCTTTAATGAAGAGCAAACTTCAGGGTTTGGTTCGTATAATGATGTACCTTATAACCTGCCTGCAGACTTTGATATCAACAATTTTTTGGCCGGCGCTCGTGAGCATTACCGTACCATCCAGCTAGCCTGGAATGAGAATGATCTAAGTAAAATTGAGGAGTACGTTAGCTCAGAGTTGTTTTCCCATTTAAAAGAAGAACGTGCAGCGCTTGAAGGTGAACAGCACACGAATGTGCTGTTTATTGATGCCCAGATCGTCAGAGCTGACCAATCAGCAGGCTTGGCAGAGCTAAGCATTCAGTTTAGTGGGCGCTATAGTGATGAAACCGAAGGAGTTGAAGAGGATATTACAGATCTTTGGCACTTAACCAGAGACACCCGCGATAACAATGCGCCTTGGTTAATCGTAGGAATCGAAAACTAAGCTATAGTTTCTAACAACTTCCTGACCATAA
>NZ_LWFE01001023.1:0-7588 GCF_001635675.1 Oleiphilus sp. HI0061
TTTGATATGATAGTCACTATGACTATCTAAAAATCAATAATGGAATATCTAAACATTTTTAGAAAACAAAGCTGTCGACATTTTCGTGACATTTATACCACCTTAAAAGTTAGTACAGGTTTTGTACACAAGCTCAATATGAACACTCATATAGAAATAACACTAAACAGCTTAGTAAGACGCACAAAACATACGGATCAATTAAAAGCTCTATTGAAAAAGAATGGAGGAAAACTCACTAGAAAAGGTCGATCACGTAATTGGAAGCTAGAGCTGTCTTATCAAGATAAGAAAACGGTTGTCAACGAACTATACAACTCAGATGAGCCAAGCTGGCTATGGATTGCCAAGTTGCTCGCGCAACAAGAAAAGACGCACTCACATGAACAGTTAGTCACCATTGCGCGCCAAGCACCGGCGATTACAGTTAATCAGCTCGTTGCTGAAACTAATTGCAGTCTTGCAGAAGCGCGTAAAGCGCTTGACGAACTTGAATGGCTTTAAGCCGATAAGCTATTTGGCCAATATTTAAGATCAAATCTCAGCTAGATCGCCCTTCTCTTCTAACCAGGCTTTACGATCTGCGGCACGTTTTTTACCCAATAACATATCCATGTTCTCGTTGGTGAGGTCATGATCATCAATGGTAAGTTGCACTAGGCGGCGAGTGTCACGGGCCATTGTTGTTTCACGCAGCTGAAGCGGGTTCATTTCACCTAGCCCTTTGAAGCGCTGGACGTTTATTTTTCCCCTTTTCTTTTCCGCTTCGATACGGTCAAGAATACCCTTTCGTTCAGCTTCGTCTAACGCGTAATAAACCTCTTTACCGATATCAATTCGATATAATGGTGGCATCGCAACGAACACGTGACCACGTTCGACCAAAGTTCTAAAGTGTTTAACAAACAAAGCGCAAAGTAAGGTTGCGATATGAAGACCATCTGAATCAGCATCTGCCAAGATACAAACTTTACCGTAACGTAGGCCTTCTAAGTCCTCTGAATTTGGATCGACCCCCAAGGCTACTGCGATATCATGCACTTCTTGTGAGGCTAAAATCTGACCAGAGTCTACTTCCCATGTGTTTAGGATCTTACCTCTGAGCGGCATAATCGCTTGATATTCACGGTCACGCGCCTGTTTGGCTGAGCCACCAGCCGAGTCACCCTCTACTAGAAACAACTCGGAGTTCATAGTCTCTACACCAGAGCAATCAGCAAGCTTACCAGGCAATGCCGGGCCGGAGGTCACTTTCTTACGAACAACTTTCTTCGCTGCTTTTAGGCGCTTCTGAGCATTACTGATACACAGCTCTGCTAACTTTTCAGCATCATCAGTATGCTGATTAAGCCACAAACTGAAGGAGTCTTTGACGACACCGGAAATAAAGGCGGCAGCTTCACGCGAAGATAGGCGCTCTTTAGTCTGTCCGGAAAATTGAGGGTCTTGAAGCTTGGCTGATAGAACAAAACAGCTCTTGTCCCATATATCTTCAGAGCTCAGTTTGATACCACGCGGAAGGAGGTTTCTGAACTCACAAAACTCTCTCATCGCTTCCAAGCAGCCGGTACGAAAGCCGTTAACATGCGTTCCACCTTGAGCAGTAGGTATCAAGTTAACGTAGCTCTCCTGAGTTATCTCACCACCTTCAACTAACCATTGTATGGCCCAGTCTACAGCTTCGGTATTACCGGCCATTGATCCACTAAAAGGGGCTGAGGGGCAAGTTTCTAGACCGTTAGTTGCCGACAATAGGTAGTCTTTTAAGCCATCCTGGAAGTGCCATTCGTCTTTTTCATCGGTCTGTTTATTAGTAAAAGTAACTGCCAGACCAGGACACAATACGGCCTTGGCACGAAGAATGTGGCGTAAACGACTAACTGAGAACTTCACCGTATCAAAGTATTGTGCATCAGGCCAAAAGCGTAACTCCGTTCCCGTATTACGCTTACCCACCGAATCAATCACATGTAAGTCTTCAGTTTTAAAACCGTCAGCAAAGGCTATCTTATGTAGCTTTCCATCGCGCTTGATCAAAATTTCAAGCTTGGTAGTCAAAGCGTTTACAACCGATACACCAACGCCGTGTAGACCGCCCGAGAAGTTGTAGTTTTCATTGGAGAACTTACCGCCAGCATGTAGCTTACTTAAGATTAGTTCTACCCCTGGTACACCTTCTTCAGAGTGAATATCTACGGGCATCCCGCGCCCGTTATCGGCAACTGACAAAGAACCATCTTCATACAATACAACATCAATTTTACTGGCGTGACCCGCAAGCGCTTCATCGACACTGTTATCGATTACTTCCTGAGCAAGGTGATTGGGCCGAGTGGTTTCAGTATACATCCCCGGTCTTTTCTTAACCGGGTCCAAACCACTTAGTACTTCGATTGAGTCGGCGTTATATTGCTTCGGAGATGAGTTATTGTCTGCCATATACTTCTTATGCTGCTATTAATGAGGAGGGATTTTATTTAGTGAAGCTTAACCGAGAATAGAGAGGCTGCCAATACCTAGTCTTCACTTAAGTCTAAGGGGTAGTGACTCGCACCAATCTCAAGCACATCGAGAGCCTCGATATTTGATTCAAAGAACTGAACACTAAAGTCAATGCCACTGATCACTTCCCGATTTGCGTTTAAGGTCTCGAACGAGTAGTAATTCGGATAGATTCCTTTTGCTTCTCCATCGTCAAATGAGCGCTCATCGCCATCATTATTGGTACTTGCTCTAACAAAATACTCGCCGACCGGGATATTCTCAAAGCGATAGCTGTATACACCGTCAGACAAAGATCCTGCCACGGTAGATGTAGCAAAAATAGGTTCTTCTGGCAAAGCGTTCAAAACCTCATCTAAGGCAATAAGCGATATATAAAGATTACCGACCGATTCGTTACCAGAAATAGTATTCGATGCGATTACATCAAGCGATGCAGTTTGCACCGCACCATCATTTATTTGATATTCTATGATCAAACTACCTTTCTTAAAGGTGTTTACTGGAATCGCTGCACTATTAATTTCTACCGTATAGATCCCTAAACCATTGGAATCTGTATCATCCTGACGAACATCTAACCAACTGGCGTCAGCTTCACTTGGTGTAATACCGGAGACAATAACGCTACCATTGCCTGGGTTAGACAAATATAGCTTTGCATTGACAGCATCATTAAAGAAAGAGAACGATTGCGGAAAGTAATACAAGGAGTCAGGTATATCGTTGCTTCCAGATGCCCATGCAACGGCTTTATGCGCATTAATTAGGCCATTGCCGAAACTGGATGAACCACCAATCAAGTCAGTGATGAGGCCGTTCTCTAATGCGTAGCTAAAACTTGAAGCATTGAGATCAGGATCTACCGACTTCATTAGCGCAGCCACACCTGAAACATGGGGGGCGGCCATTGAGGTTCCTAGGTACTCACTATATCCCGCCCCAGAGACAGTACTGATAATACCTTGCTGACCTTCAATCGTAGATTGCTCGTTGGAAGAGCCGCCGGGCGCTGCCACATCAATGTATGTTCCGTAGTTAGAAAAACCGGATAAGGCTAACTCTGACGTCACCGAACTCACTGCCGTCACACCGTCAAATGCAGCCGGATAAAACTTTTCGCTACTCGACTCATTCCCCGCTGCAGCAATTACGATAATGCCTTTAGCAATAACTGCATCGATTGCGGTCTTCAAGGTATCAGAGAAGCCTTCGCCACCGAGAGAAAGATTGATCACATCGGCAGGGTCACTAGGCAGCTCACCGCTATCATTGTCTAAGCCTCCTGCATACATGATCGCATTCGCCAAGTCCGCATCGGTTCCTTGGCTAACACCGTCTTCATTTTCTACCCCTAGAACGCGAAGAGCCATGACTCTTGAATTAAATGCTACACCCGATATGCCTTCACTATTATTACTTTGGGCAGCGACAATTCCAGCAACATGCGAACCATGATGCACTCGACTCAAATCCGTAGGGTCATCATCGAAACCGTCTTCGTCTCCGGAATATTCTGTGTCGGAAATAAAATCGTAACCACTTGTAGTCAACTGGTTGCGCAGATCAGGATGATCGGGATTGATTCCACTGTCGATGACAGCAACAATTACCCCGTCACCTGTAGCAGTATTCCATGCATCTTCAACCTTAAGTAGTGACAGATTCCACTGTTCTGAATAACGACTGTCGTTCGGGACGAAGGTAGCTCGGCGATAGTAGTTTGGCTCTGCGACCTCAATACCATCTAGTGCTTTTAGCTCTTCTAACAAAACCAGCGTTCGCCATTTTCTTTCGAGCTTACTAGCCTTGGACCAAGAGGTGCTTGAATTTACTCTTAAGTTACTATTAACGGTCGCATCGAAACGAAATAACTCTGCACTCAAACCCGCCCGCTTGGAATATTCTAGTCCGTAGCGCTCTACTAAAGTCCGTTGCAAGCTATCAAGTGAACGACTGCGTGTTGATGCGCCTTGAGCACTTGAACTCTGATCGAATGCAAGTAGCACCTCGCCTGGCACGAAGTCTAAGCGACTCGCTTCACTTAGCAGGCGTGCATTATCAGCACTTAAGTTTTGTGAAAGCGATAGCGTATACAGTAGCGCATCGTGCCCTTGTGTTGTGGCTACGCGCACATAGTATTCATTGGTAAGGGGAACAACTAAAGATTTGGCACCCGGTTCTGATATAGATAGTTCAGCCACAACGACGCCAGACTGATCTACTGCCCTGAGTTCAACAAGGGCATTGATATTGAATTCCTCTTCGTTAGCAGGAAAGACACTTAAACTTACAGTCTGGCCTTCGACCAAGGAAACTCGGTAATAATCATCAAGATCTTCCTCAAACTGATAGCAAAAACCAAGATCCTGAGACTTGCCATTTATGTAGCCTCCAATTGTAATCGGGTTACTAACCAGCTGGGCCGAAAAAAGAGAGTTATTCTGCTCACTAAGCGTGGAGCATGTTTGCTCAACATCAAGATCTACATTGGTATCAGGCTTTACGCTCACCTGGCCTTCGATTGTCACCAAGCCATCGTAAGTATCATCACTCAGCTTACTACCGCTTCCACAAGCAACTAAGGACAAGGCCAGGATACTCAATAGCAGCTTTAAAAAAGGGTGTGTACTCATATATGAAATCTCGATTACTGATAGCTAAAGACTTAACGCCAATAAATCAACCTTAGGACTAGGGCGAATAAATAGTCTATTAGTAAATTGTAGCAAAGTTAGGGAAATCTTTTTTGTTCTGACTCTGCATTTAACTGCCTGAGACGCGCCATTTTTTCGCCAATTTTTAGCTCTAAACCACGATTTACCGGGTGATATAACTGCGTGCCAGCAAGGTCTTCAGGAAAATAACATTCACCAGCAGCAAAGCCATCAGGCTCATCATGAGCGTAACGGTACTCCATTCCCATACCCTGATCTTTCATGAGCTGTGTAGGCGCATTTCTTAAATGCATTGGCACTGTCTCATCTCCGCCTTCCTGCACCAAACGTCGACAGGCATTAAAAGCGCTGTATACCGCATTGCTCTTTGGGGCGACAGCTAAGTAAATCACAGCGTGCGCTATACTCAGCTCACCTTCGGGGCTACCTAAGCGCTCCTGAACATCCCAGGCATTTAAAGCAAGTGTTAACGCTCGGGGGTCTGCATTACCAATATCCTCACTCGCCATCCTAACTACGCGCCTGGCTATATATAGAGGGTCACAACCGGCATCAATCATACGGACAAACCAATATAGCGCGGCGTCGGGATCAGAACCTCTAACAGATTTATGCAGAGCAGATATTTGTTCGTAGAAGATGTCTCCGCCTTTATCGAAGCGCTTAAGCGAACTTTGGATAACCTCTTCAATATTCTCTTTACTAACGACGCACCGCTTAGCATCTCTATCCGCCAGATCAACTGCTAGTTCAAGAAAGTTTAAGGCCTTGCGAGCGTCACCATCTGCAACCTTTGCCAAAATATCGACTAGCGATTCGTCTATTTTCACGTCAATATCGGGGAAGCCATTTCGATGCGCTAAAGCGTTGCTTATAACCAAAGCGGTTTCGTGCGAGTCCAACTTTTTTAATACATAAACCCTTGCACGTGAAAGTAATGCATTATTCAATTCAAACGAGGGGTTTTCGGTTGTCGCGCCGATAAAGATAACAGTGCCATCTTCAACAAAGGGTAAAAAAGCATCTTGCTGGGACTTATTAAAGCGGTGGACTTCATCTACGAAAAGTATTGTGTCCCTACCCGTTTGTTGACGATACATCTTTGCCTGTTCAATCGCCGAACGGATATCTTTCACACCACTCAATACTGCAGATAAGGGCAAGAAGTTGGCATCGAAGTGCTCAGCTAATAGATTCGCAAAAGTAGTCTTGCCGACGCCAGGCGGCCCCCATAAGATCATAGAATGAAGAGCTTGTTTATCTATGGCTTGCCTTAATGGACGAGAAGGCCCTACCAGGTGACTTTGACCAACATACTCTGACAGGTCTGCAGGTCTTACACGCGCAGCTAAAGGCGCATAGCGTTTGCTTGTAGATTCTTTCTGGGATTCACTAAAAAGCGGCGCGTCATCGAATAAAGACATTTTCTATCTACCTATGAGCCGGGTATTTGGACATCTCTAATAATGTCAGTACCTTCTGGTAATTCAGGCGTAAAGGTATTACTTGGCAGCTCTAAATTAACTTGCGACTGAATAAAGCTCATTGTACTTTCTTGCCCTAAAGCATCTGTGATCCGGAGTTCGCTCACATTCGAACCAGAGAAACGTAACTTCAGCCCCTCAAATAAGCTTTCCTCTGATTTTGGCTTTAAAGTGAACTGCCTTATTGATGGTTCAAACCATGCCATTTCTACCTCAAATAGCTGACCAATTTTTTGAGTATCACCACTAAACAATATTGCGGGAGTCGTTTGCACCTGCGAGCCCACAGCTTGGATAGTTGCCTGCTCTAAGTCAGGGTCATAAACAGTTACCTCCTTTCCATCAGAGATAACAATTTGTTCGAGCGGTTCATAGGTACGCCAGAAGAATTTGCCTGCTCTATCTGCTTTAAGCTCACCTTTAGACTCCTGAATACGTGCACCACGCTGATCAACAGAATATTGTACAAAAGTCGCAGAAAGAGTTTTTATCCTATTCAGAGACTCTACAAGCTCATCCAGTGCAGAGCCTTGCGTTTCAGGTGCTGAATAAACTGAACAGGTAAAAAGAGATAAAACGGAGAAGAAAATAAATCTATACATAGTGTGTCCATAACAAGTAATACAAGGCGTATACACCCTAAATAAGCGTAAGCCTTTCGCTAGAACGCAACTTTAACACATGAAACAAAGCTGAAAAGATAATTGTTGTTCATCTTATCATCTTGGCTATTTGCATAGATAACAACCCGAATTCTAAACGCTCAGCCCCTATTCACCACTTAAAACACTACATATCGGCATATCTAGAGCCACAAAAATTGATTCAGAATCACTCACCCACTAGCGATCTTCTCTCATTAAACTACACTTGAGGATCAGTGGTTTAGATATTTCCACTTCTAACAATGGTGATCATTTTGAA
>NZ_LWFE01001024.1:0-3029 GCF_001635675.1 Oleiphilus sp. HI0061
CGAATTTTCTGGTCAAAAGATTGCGATTTTGAATAATGATCCGCAAATGTATAAATTTGCAAGTTTATCTAAGTCCAAACCTGTCACGGTAACACTATCAAACTTTGCAGATAAATTTAAAACCGGCGAAGTTGATATTGTGATCATGCCCGCTCTTGCCTACAACACCTTTGAGCTTTACGAGGGTCTTGCAGATAAAGGAGGAATTATTGATTACCGGCTATATTACGGAATGCTTCAAACCATTGCTCGTCGTGATCAGTTCCCTGAGGATTTCGGGAATAAAATGCGAAACTACATGCTGACACGAATGAAAGCGATGAACAAAATGGTAGTTGATGCCGAAGAGGAAATCCCCAAGCACTACTGGATTAAAACTAATCAATTCGTAAAGGATGAGATTGATCACTTCAGTAAACGCATTAGACTTGCCTTACAAGACGATCAGATCAACAACCCTACCGCACTGAAGTTATTCTGGAAAATTCGCTGCCGTCTAGACCCTTCTCGTGGCGAATGCAAAGCACCGCCCAAGGTGGTTAGCAAACGCGTCAAAAAGAACAACATAGAGAAGCAAAAGGCCCAAGCAGACGCAGCTGCTAAAAAGAAGCTCGAAGCCGAGCGCATCGCTCACGCAAAAAAAGCTGAAGCTGAACGCTTAGCTAAACAAAGAGCAGAAGAAGAGAAGCGGCTTCAAGAGCAAAAAGAACAAGAGCAACGCAAGCTTGAAGAGGAAAAGCAGCTTCTAGCCCAGCAACAGCAAGAACAAGCACGACTTGAGGAAGAGCGCCGTATTGAAGAACAACGAATAGCGCAAGAAAAACTCAAGCTAGAAGAAGAAAAGAAAGCCTTAGAACAAGAACGCATCGTACTTGAACAAGCAAAAAATGAGCTTGAGAAAAAAGAGTCATGGAGTTTATGGGACTTTCTATTTGGCTGGATCTAAGCGGCAATAGAGCAAACGATGAACCGCTCCAAATTAGAAGAAATAACGAAGGCTATCCTGGATAAGTCGTCGCCATATTCATACAAAACAAAAGCCTTAGAGGACTATGCAAAGGTCTGTAGTGATCTTGGCGGTATAACAGCATCTCCTGCCTTCGATGCATGGGCGAGTGATTCATACCTCCCTCAAGGCTTAGCTATTTGCTCGGAAGCAGCAGCTCAGTGCACACTTGATCATCAGCGCAGCATAACCTTCATTCAGGCTGTCAATGCCGCTATAAGCGATACATTAGCCAACTCTATCGATCAGCCAATAAAAATTCTTTACGCTGGCTGCGGGCCCTACGCAACGCTCCTACTACCGCTACTAACTCAGTTTTGCTCTGATGAAATAGAACCATACTTTTTAGATATCCATCAAGAATCGCTTGACAGTGTTGAACGCCTATTACAGGCCTTTGAATTAACGAAGTATTCCAGTCACCTTGTCAACGCTAATGCCTGTGAATACCAGCACCCTGATACACTCGACATTATCATCAGCGAAACAATGCAGAAGTCTCTTGAGCATGAGCCTCAAGTAGAAATAACGGCAAACCTAGCAGACCAACTTAAGCCGCATGGTATATTTATTCCACAATCTATTAATGTGTCTTTAGAGCTTAAGGTTGTGAAGAATAACAGCGCTGATTCTGCAAACGCTACATTCTACCCGGTTGCAAGGTTAATAGACCTAACGCCAAAACACGCAGTTAAATATTGCGCTGAAGCAAAAAACAATAGCTCCAACGCTGAGCTATCCTTTTACTGCTGCAGCTTCACACTCCCCAAACAAAATCTATCAGGTCGCCACTCCCTATTCCAGACAACTACAATACAAGCGTACAAAGATTACATATTGAGCAACGGTGATTGCGACCTATCTCTCCCGAGGCCTTGTTTAGAAATATCGCAATTGAATGGTGAAGCAACTTACGAGGTTAGCTATGCACTTGGAGGCTATCCAAAATTTGTATTTTTAAATCGCTAGAACGATCGCGACATGCCACAACTATAAAAATAAGGAGCGAATAGGGAAATTGGTAGGACTAGGCAGATTCGAACTGCCGACCTCTACCATGTCAAGGTAGCGCTCTAACCAACTGAGCTATAGTCCTATTTCAAGCATCGCAAGGAGAGCGACTTGAATAAGGCGCGTAATTTATCAAACAATTCAGCGCCTTGCAATGAGAATATTAGAAAAATATTCTTACGAATCTAGATTGCACTTTATATCTAGAAATCTAAGCCTGTACTTAAGTAAACACCGCTAAAATCAACATCAACTTCGATATCAGCACTGCCTATATCATCAATCTTGATTGCCATAGTGCGATAGCCTAGCTCAACAAATGCTAAGCTAATATTTTGACGAATACGGGCACGGGCATCATAAATACCATTACCAGAATACGAAATACCCGATAACTCAGCGCCAACTGCCATACCAGTAAAAGGCAGCTCTACTTCAGCTTTTGCATAGGGCAGCGGTAGAAAGTTATCAATAGTAGAGGTCGAGCTTTCTGTATCACCCTCAACATTAAGCTGACCGTCAAAAACCTTAATATCTAAACCAACATCAACCGAAACCCAGTTATCGAGAATTTCATAGTAAGCAATTACATCATAGTGAGTCAGGTCTAAATTAGTCGTAACAGGCCCTTCCACACCAGCAAAACCATCGCCTGCTTCATCAATTTCGCCAGATTCAGTCTGATCAAGGGAAGTTAGTCGGACCTTTATATTTGGAATCAGTGGCACGGGGTGTTCAAATGAAGCCGCGAGTTCGAAGAAACTATCGTCTTCGAAACCTAGGTCTTTTTCAAAATCAACTGTTTCACCAGCGGTGGCATCACCACCAATGCCTGCATACCAATAACTTGCTTCAACAGTACCGCCAATAAAATCGGCTTGAGCCGTGGCGCTTGCAGCCAAAACGAAAGGAGCGAGGAGTTTTGTAACTTTTTTCATAGATACTTACCTTATTGAATTCTCTTAAGAATAAAACTATTAGCGTAAGTATAGAGGGAGTTTTTGATTTTGCT
>NZ_LWFE01001025.1:0-770 GCF_001635675.1 Oleiphilus sp. HI0061
TTGGGCCATCCTTGATACGCAATCTTTCAACAAAAATTGCCAAAATTAAACGTAAATTTATTCTAATCGTAAATATAGTCTTATTTTGTTCATTTTTCTGTTGTGAATAATACAGTTTTTTACGTCATAACATCCATGTTCTGTAATATTTTGTTATCACCGACAATTATTCAGAGCAAAAATAAAATTCTTTTCTATACTGGAAGGTAGCCGATTTCCTTCTTTCGTTAAGAGATTCCACTATGCACGTGAAGCAATGCGTTTAAAAAACAGGATGCTGACAGAATGAACAAGCAAACTTTTTATAGCTTGCTATCAGGTGTGTGGACTAAGCTATTTGGTGCCGAGCTCAAATATATTGAGCCCCAGCCTCATCAACAAGAATGCATTTTAGAGTGCTTTGTAGAAATACCTATCGTTGGCCAAAACAATTTTTTAATGGTTTTAGCAATGCCAACAAAACTTAGCTACAGGGCCGCCTCTCTATTATTTCAGCTACCGGAAGAAGAGCTCAGCAAAAACGACGCAAATGACGCGCTCTGTGAATTAGGAAATATCCTGGCAGGCCAAGTACAACTCGAAATAAGCGAAGATACACACTTAGATGTGCCGATCCAGCTTACGAAGGAACAAGCGCAAACGCTAATGCAGGATATTGAGCCGGATTGGGAAGTCTTTACGCAGGATGAAGACGGAACAACCATATATGCCGGCGTATTTATTGGACAAAGTTAGCGCAATGAATAAACTATCGCTTCAAATAATTAATA
>NZ_LWFE01001026.1:0-6299 GCF_001635675.1 Oleiphilus sp. HI0061
ATGGTGACGGATATTGAGGGACGCAGAAACCGTATTAACTTTATCACCGTAGATAAGCCTTATGAACCACGAGACTTACGTTTAGTTCGTTTCCCTTTAATGGCGGGCTACTGGCAGTTTACAAGCCTGGGTAATGGTCAGACAGAAATAGAACATCAAAGTTTTACTCAGCCAGGTGGCTTAGTACAGAGCACCTTGTATCACTTGTTTAATGTTGCTTATCTTGATTCTTCATTCGACACAATTCGAGCATTGCTGGCACAAGCTAAGAGGCCTAAGTACCAAGACGCACTGGAGTCAGGCTTATCCATTCTTGCCAAAAACAAATAACTAAGCCTAATACGAAGGATTGACGGATGGCGTCACAGCGAGCAAATAAAGGGACTGCGCTGGTTATTGGTGGAAGCATCTCAGGCATGTTATCGGCAAAAGTTCTTTCAGAGCACTTTGACTTGGTGGTGATTCTAGAAAAAGATGCTGCACCGGACGAGCTCTCTTCAACGTCGGGAGAGTTATTTCGAAAGGGGCTTCCGCAAGCCGCGCATCAACACCTTTTATTACTTAAAGGTCGCCAATTATTCGAAGAGTTTTTTCCTGGCTTTGATGCAGAGCTTGAGCGTTATGGGGCTCCCTTAGTTAACTACTCTGAAGATGTTTCTTTGTTTATAGGCGAAGGTAAATTACCGCGTTTTGAGTCTGGCTTGGATTTGAGGGTATGTCGTCGCCCTTTAATTGACAGAGTGGTGACTGAGCGGATAGAGAGTATTGAAAACATTGAGCGTCGTTACGCTTGCCAAGTGAGTGGCTTCATACTGAATAATGATAACTCGCGAGTGACAGGGCTCCGATATCAACAAGGGAGTATAAGTGCTGAAAAAACATTGCGAGCAGACTTGGTTGTTGATTGCTCGGGCCGAGGTAGCCGGACGCGAACTTGGCTCAAGAAAGAGGGCTTGTCAGAGGTAAGCGGGACGCATGTTAACCCCAAGCTAGGGTATGCCAGTCAGTTATTCGAGGTTCGACCAGGGCAGCAGGTTAAACCTATTGAGGTTGCCCCTCATGCGCCAACAAGTCCTCGTGCTGCAGGCTTGTGGCCCGTCGAGAATAATAAGTGGCTGCTCACTCTAATCGGTATGAATGCTGTGTATCCAGGTAATGACCTTAATGGGTTTACTCAATTTGCTGCTGAATTGCCAACCAAATATATTCATCGTGCCTTGAGTGATATGTCGCCGGCCTCTGGTATTACACATTTTCGAGGAACTGAAAATGTATGGCATCGCTATGATCAAATGAAAGATCATCCTTCGGGCCTGCTTGTAATGGGGGATGCGATGTGTGCATTCAACCCGCTATATGGACAAGGTCTTACACTAATTGCAATGGCTGCGAAGTCTTTAGCGTTGCGTTTAGAGCAGGGGGCGCGCTCGGGTTTCTCTAATACGTGGGCACGTAGAACCTATCGACGTTTCAATCGATTCTTTTTTACTGCGTGGATGATAGCTATCAGTGAAGATATGCGCTGGCCTGAGACAGAAGGGCGTAATATTCCTTGGTATTTAAACGTATCTTATCGCTATATGGATAGATTGCTCGCGGCCTGTATACATTCAAAACCTTTAGCACATTGCTGCTTATCGATTGCCAATATGGTGAGCTCACCGCTTAGCCTGCTTCGGCCTGACGTGATGTTAAAAGCCTTTTGGTTTGGCAGAAAGAAACAGGTAACGTTGAGAGAGGAATGCTCATGACGACTTGTCTTGATTTGACAGCTGAAAGGTCATTGGCTGCATCTGCCACTAAGGTAGGCTCTGCAGAGCGGGTTTTACTTCCATTCAAAGAAGACAGCTTGTCAACAGAAGATAAACAAAGCTTACTTCAACGTTATGGCTGCCAGTCCAGCTCTTATTTTAACTTGCAAGCCGGTGTACAACATTTTGGTTCTGCACATCGGGGCTATGTTTCCTATTTTCGTCAGCGTTTCCTTGGTTCTGAATTCAATATTGCGTTTACCCGCCCGGTGTGTGCTGATGAGGACTTTCACCCCTTATTAGATGCGTTAGAAGCGTCAACGAAGCGACCAAGTATTTTCATGGCAGTTGATGCTGATTGTGCGAGTGCTTTGATAGATCGGGGTTATCGATGTAACGATATGGGGGTTGAGTATTCGCTCTCACTCAACAGTTTTGATGTCAAAGGGAAAGAGAAAAAGTATCTGCGCTGGGCATCTAACTTTGGACGTAGGGGCTTTGTTGTTAAAGAACAGGCTTGGTCTGAGGTGAATGAAGATAGAGTTCGGGATATTTCCGAGCGCTGGCGACAAACCAAGGCGGTGACTAAGCGTGAACTTAGGCTCATTACTCGGCCGCCAGAGTATAGAGATGCTTGGGGAGTCAGGAAGTTTTTCTGTTACCTAAAAGGAGAGCTCGTTGGATATGTGTTTTTTGATCCCTATTTTCAGGATGATAAGATCATAGGTTATACAGCTAATATCATTCGCGCTTGCCCTGGGATAAAACCGAATGGCTTTCTAGATTATACAATCCTTGAAGCAATGAAGGTTTTTCAGAAAGAAGGTGTTGCTCGTTTGTCACTGGGCTTAGCACCCTTGCACGAGCTTCAGAGCTTTCCACATGAGATTGCTTCATTACGCTACTTGCAACAATTAATGTATCGCTATGGAAGTTTTCTATATGCGTTTCAAGCACTTGCTTACCATAAAACTCGATATCGAGCACAGAGTGAACACTGGTTCCAATGTATTCCTCCGGGGATCTCGTTGCCTAAAGCAACCATTGCTACCTTAAAAGCAATACAGGTTTTTTAGTGATGTCTGAAGATAATTCTTTTGTGAGAGGTCGTTATGACAGAACGGCTAGGTTCTACGAAAAGGCCGCGCATTTATATAGTGGTGGTAAGATCATTGCGAGTAAGCGTTGGCAGCTGCGTGACATAAAGCCCGGTGATAAATTACTGTTTGTGGGGGCGGGAAGCGGTGAAGATGTGGTACTTGCTGCGCAAAAAGGTGCCGAGATTACTGTCGTTGAACTTTCACCTAAAATGCTAAAGCGTATTGAATGTAAGCTAGAGAGATTAAGCTTGAACGATCGCGTCGTGCTTGTCCTGGGTGATGCATTTAAGCACCTTAAGGACAGCTATTATGACTATGTGGTAGCGAATTACTTTTTGAATGTCTTCGCTCACCCATTGATGATCGAAATGCTAAATCATCTAAGCTTGCAGCTTAAACCGGGTGGCAGCCTAATGGTTGCGGACTTTGCTCCGATCAGTGGAAACCTAGTGCAAAGACTATGTCAGCGGCTTTACTATTACTCAGCACTATTCGCATTTCATTTAATAGCGAAAAACCCGGTTCACAAAATCTACGACTATACACTTTATGCGAAACAAGCAAACTTGAGCGTTAAGCGCTACCAAATGTTTAAGGTGCTCCCGGGTCAGTCTGATTGGTATCGGTCTTTAGAGCTAGTTCGAAAATAAAGCTTTCGAACTAGCTACTTCAGGACCTAAGCACTATAACGCTGTCGAAGCGCTTCGATACGTTTGTCTAGAGGAGGGTGACTCATAAACAAACCGCCTAATGAATTCTTCAGTTCGCCACTAATACCAAAAGCGACCATTTCAGAAGGCATTTCACTTGGTTTATCGTATTCAGCCTGCAGGCGTGCAAGTGCGCTGACCATCGCAGCGGGGTTAACTAGCTCCGCTCCCGCTATATCTGCTCGATATTCTCTACGGCGGCTAAACCAGAAAACAATCGTGCTAGCGAGCACTCCTAATATCATCTCTGCGACGAAGGTGGCGATAAAAAAGCCCATGCCGTGACCGCTTTCATTTTTGAATACTGCTCTATCAACAAAGCTACCGATAATTCGCGCAAAGAACATAACGAATGCGTTTACGACTCCTTGGATAAGGGTGAGGGTAATCATATCACCATTTGCGACGTGCCCGATTTCATGCCCAAGTACAGCCTTAACTTCCTCACGGCTCATTTTATTGAGTAAGCCTGTGCTTACGGCGACTAAGGCGTTATTTTTATTCCAGCCGGTTGCGAAAGCATTAGCTTGTGCGCTGTTAAATACGCCAACCTCAGGCATACCGATATTGGCTTTTTGAGCAAGATCCTGGACGGTGGTATAGAGCCATTTTTGGTCAGCGTTTTGTGGCTCCTCAATCACTTGAACTCTCATGCTGCGCTTTGCCATGAATTTTGACATCAGCAGCGACACGATTGAACCTGCCATACCGAATATCAGGCAGAAGACAAGGAGGTTATTGTAGTCCAGACCCTGAGCGGTCATGTAACTGCCGACCCCGAGTAGGCTAAGTGTGAAGCTAGCGACTAATACAACGGCTAAGTTTGTGGCCAGGAATAAAAATATTCTCATCATTTTGGTTTATCTCATGTGTGGTGTTATCTGAGAATATATGGACTGAGTGAGAAAGTTCAAGCCTTTTAAGGCTCAAGATGGAGTAGGTTTAATGTAATGAGAGCGGTATATCAGGCATAAAAAAGGCGATCCGAAGATCGCCTTTTTAATTTTTTACTATTAGAAACTACTTCTCTGCGCCCTGACCAAAGTCAGTTGCACCAACGAGCACAGACATGTTGCCATGAGGGTGTTGGTTTTCATACATTAGCTGATGAGAGTCAGGAAGCTCTTCATAGGTAAAGGTTTTAGATAGGCAAGGGTCGACTTTACCTTCAATTACCAAGTTATTTACGCCGATTGCTTGATCATCATTTGCGAAGTGTGAGCCCTGCAGACGCTTCTGACGCATCCAGTGATAACGCAGGTCTAAGGTCGCGTTGAAGCCGGTAGTACCTGCACAAACTACAACCATACCGCCTGTTTCAGCAACGAAGATAGACGTAGGAATAGTAGTTTCGCCTGGGTGTTCAAAGACAACATCAACACCACGACGCTCGCCAAGGATATCCCAGATAGCTTTACCGAATGCACGCGCACCTTTGCTCCACTTAGCGTAAGCGGACTCATCTTTCCAGTGTGGCATCATGCCCCAGTGGTCGAAGTCTTTACGGTTTAGGCAGCCAACAGCGCCCAATTGCATGCAGTAATCAAACTTACTCTCGTCAGAAACAACAGCGATTGGCTTAGCGCCCATTGCTGCAGCGATCTGAATAGCCATACAGCCTAGGCCGCCAGCGCCACCCCAGATAAGGACAACGTCATCCTTCTTAACGTTGTTTGGTGCCCATGCCATAAGCATGCGGTAAGCGGTTGCGCCCACTAGCATATAAGTTGCCGCTTCTTCCCAGTTAAGGTGCTTAGGTTTTGGTAGGCATTGGTGATCCTGAACTTTAGTGAACTGTGCAAAGCTGCCAAAGTTAGTTTCATAACCCCAAATACGAAAGCTAGGGTCATACATTGGATCGGTACCTTTCTGCTCAGCTTTACAGCCTTTCTGCCAGCTACCACAATGAAGAACAACTTCATCACCCACTTTTACGTTAGTAACATCTTTACCGATTTTATAAACGATACCTGAAGCATCGGAACCACCGATATGGAATTCTTCCGGTTCACCTTGCTTGTTACGCGCGCCGATAACGTCAACCGGTACGCCAAGACCTGCCCACACGTTATTATAGTTAACGCCTGCTGCCATAACGTAAACAAGAACTTCGTCATCTTTGATTTCGGGTGTATCAATGACTTCCTTTTGGAAAGCTTTCATCGGCTTACCAAAGCGCTCTGGGCGGATTAGCCAAGCATTCATTTTTGCAGGAACTTCACCTAGTGGTGGCGCTTCACCGATGTCATATAGTTCTTTAGTCATTTAGTTTTCCTCATGATTTAAATGTCGCTAAATTGTTGTTAGTTTTTAAATTCTTTTGATTGTGTTGTTATTATTGTTTAAATTTTGATTCAAGTTGTTGATATGTATCAAAAAATCTAGTCATGAATCTGATTAATGAATTGGGCAATAATTGTTTTAAATCTTAACTCTTTTTCTTCAAGGCTTCCTGTATGGAGGCCTTTATCCTGAGCGAAGTGCTCGTATACCCCTTCACCGAACTCGCCGTAAGCTTGTTTAATCCACTTATGTAAAAAGTAGTTTTCTTGCTTTTCCAAAGCTTCCTGACTAATAGCTTGGTCGCGATATGCAAGTACGTGATCAGCCAGTTCAGTAATACCTTTGCGCTTTATTGCGCTGGTTAAAAATATATCTTTAACATTTGCTTGCTTTTTATCACCGGCATTTTCTACATAAATACTGGCTAATTTTAGACTCGATTTAAGCAAGTGCAG
>NZ_LWFE01001027.1:0-9081 GCF_001635675.1 Oleiphilus sp. HI0061
TATGCTGTATTCGACGGTAAGGTCGAACCCGACATGTCCACTATTTCCAGGCTCATATTGATGTCTGGTAATAGTTTGATAATAATCGATATTTGCGTCATCTTCGCCAGCACCATATTTTTCAATAACATAACTTTCCGCCGCCTCATTTTCAGCTTCGGTAACTTGGTAGTAGTAAGTGTTATACTTGTTGCCATAATGTTTTATAAACATACGTGGAATAATTGACCAATTACCAGTATCAGGGAAGGGGCGCGACCAGCTGATCGAAGATCTAGGGCCAGAGTAGGTGCTTACAACATCATGAAAAGCTTTGATTTCAACTAAGCCCACACGAGAGAAAAAGCGAAAAATAAAGCCAGCCTCGTAAGCTCTATCTCTATTTTCATCAATGCCCCAGTACAACTCTTCCATATCAGCGCTAATATTCTCAAGATCCAAAAATGTTCGTCCCGATGTTACCGCAAGGCCAAACATAATACGCTTATGCCTGAATAACTCGAAGCCAACTAGTGGCTCATCATGATTGTTATAGCCGAACAAATTTCCCCACTGAAAACTGAAAGTCGGTAAAAAGGAGTAGGTGCCATCATGTCCTATATAGGGTGCCGACCCAAATGTAATGCCGGGGCCGATAGAAAGATGGTCTTCATAGACTGGAACCGGCTCTTGTACCCTTGCTTGAGTTGCGGACGAGCAAAGCACCAAAGACAGTGTTATTGCAGCCAATGATAAGAGTTTACGAGAGTTGAATTCCATAGTGATAAATTACCTGGGTAGTTCCATGTGTGATTAATTACTTAATTTCCAAGCGTTCAGAGAATGCTGAGTCCTTGAATATTTCTGTATTCTATATCTTATTGAATTTAAACGATGAGATCTGGATAACATCATTCGTGATATTTCTGAATAATGCTAACCCTTATTAGCCGGCTAGGTCATATTGAGTGAGGTTATTGCTTTCGATCATGATGCGAACTTTCTCAATATAACGCTCAGCTTGTTCGGAGTAAGGGGAAAGTCCGGGCAGTAGATCTAGGCTGCTCATGTCTTGCTTGCTTGTGCTGCTGAACTTAGCGCGTAGTTTCCTGAATTCATCATATGCCGAGAAGCTATTTAGGTTCATCAGATAGGCCCTGATGGATTCATTTATAGTCTCGAATTGAGCTACCTCATGTTGTTGGTTCTCATTCCTGAATTTAGGTACAAGACCGCATCCTTTTTTAAAGCACCAGTGGCCAAATAGGTTGTTTCCTTGCTTAGCGAAACGACTGGTCCCCCAGCCAGACTCAATGGCCGCTTGTGCCAGTACCATAGAAGCAGGGACGGTATCAACACGCTCTAGCAGTCTGCCAAGTGTCTGACTTGGGTTGGTAGTTGGCACAACCTTGTATTTCATTGCAAGCGCTTTAAGCCAATTTCTGTCGTATTGGTTCAGGCTGGCGGCACCATTTTTTTTTATGGAAGTGCTCATAGCTTGTATTGCAGTTCTGAGGCGAAGTATGTGAAGGTTTTCGTCCTTAACCATTGGCAATAAATATTCAAAAAAAGACTGCTTCTTCTCACTTATATTCTGAATAACTGAAAAGTCAGGAAGCGGGACGGACAGACTGCTATCGGCCTTGTTTTCAATCTTGGGTAGCATATTTTTGGGACTGTGATAGAACCATATGCTTGCCCAAATAATAGACAGTAAGCAGAGGGTAACGGGGTAGTTAATGCTGACGAGGCGTGAAATTAAACTCATTAAAGTTTCAGGGCGCAAATGTTTAAGTAAAGTAATTTTACTTATATTACACAGACAGCACCCTGAAAGAAAATATATCGTTCGTTTAAAACTGATCTAGAAACTGCTCGTAACCCCGGCTACTAAGTTGCTGCTTGGGAATGAATTCCAACGCGGCGGAATTAATACAGTATCTTAAACCAGTTGGCGCTGGGCCATCATCAAAGACATGCCCAAGATGTGAGTCTGCAAATTTACTACGAACCTCGGTGCGAGACATAAATAAACGAAAATCTTTCTTTTCAACTATATATTCTTCTATTAACGGTTTAGTAAAGCTCGGCCATCCTGTGCCAGAATCAAACTTATCTCTCGATGAGAATAGGGGTTCTCCACTGACGATATCGACATAGATACCTTCACGTTTCTCATCCCAGTACTCGTTATCGAATGGTCTTTCCGTCCCTTCTTTTTGGGTAACTTTGTATTGAAGGTCGCTGAGCTTCTCACGTATCTTGGTATCGCTTGGTTTGCTGTATTGATTAGTCTGTTTGTTTTCGCTCATAGCTTTCCTCTCAAGATTTTCCTTTGTCCAAACTGTTTCCAGATACTGATCTCTACCTGAATTGTAGCGGTAATATTTATATCTTATTGGGTTTCTTTTGAAGTAGTCCTGATGGTAGTCTTCGGCAGGCCAGAACTTACCAGCTTCTATAATTTCTGTCGTAATGGGTTTATCAAATATGCCGCTGCTCTGAAGGGATGCTTTAGAAGAAGCAGCTAAGTTCATTTGCTCACGGTCCAAATAGAAGATTACGGGTCTATATTGCTTTCCTCTATCAACAAACTGTCCGCCAGAGTCTGTTGGGTTAATATGTTTCCAGTAAACATCAAGTAGGGACTGATAATTTGTGACTTTAGGGTCAAATTTTACTAGAACCGCTTCGACATGGCCGGTTTTGCCTGAGGCTACTTGCTTGTATGCGGGTGACTGTTCACTACCTCCGATATAGCCCGACGTGGCGGAAAGTACTCCTTTATGCTTTTCAAAGTCTGCTTCGGTACACCAGAAGCAGCCGCCGGCAAAAATCGCCGTGTCGCTCGCTGAGACAATGGCGCCTTTACTCATGGTGGATGCCCCAGGCTCTTGTGCTGCTTGGGTGATTGCGCTCAGATAGGTAATAATACTAAGCAAACTGACGATCCAAAGTGTTTTTTTCATAAATTCCTACTCTATCGGGATTCTTTTAAGCAACTGTAGAACTTAGGACAAGAGGTTTGCAGAAAGGTTCCAAATCCGTTTTAGATATTTTCTCTTAGTCAGGCCTGTTTTTATCTGAGGGCTAATTTTAGGGAGGTGAATAAATCACTAAACATCCTTTAGAATCCGAAGTTTAGGTCTATACTGCTATTTTATTGACGATAATAATTAATTGAGCCTTACCAGATATGTATAAGTTTCTTTTGAATCTCCGTTTAAAGTATAAGTTTTGGTTGTTAAACGGGGTTTCATTTACCATTGTTTGTTTAATGGTTGCTGCCTCCATTGCAATAAATCATTCTTTCATCTTGGATGAAAGTCGTGAGGACAATGCTGATATTGTCGATAGCTTACTATCTATTTCAAAAGAGTTGGACCCACTAGAGTACCGGGCATTGACAGCAGCTAGTAATAACCTGATTTACCGTGAGTCAGGTCAGCAAGATTATTTTACTGGTAAAAATGTTCACAATTCAATTTCAAGTGAGTCTATCGACAAGGCGCTCGATGCAAAAGAATTGCTTGTTACCTTTGGTGGTGGATGGCTCGATGAGTTCCCTGCCGTGACTCTTACAAAAGCGAGTCTTGACAATGGCGCAATCATTGCGCGTGTAGCCGTTAAACCTTCTTTGATACAAATGTTTAAAGCTCAAGCGCTCAATTTTGCCTCCGTCGTATTTGTCTTGATGTTAGTTCTATTAGTCTGCTCACAGATTTTGATTACCTTCTTTGAACGTCATATTGACAATCTAAAATCAGTTATGAAACATGTTAGGAAGAATGGTGACTTAACTGCAAGAGTAGAAATAGATTGTCTTGATGAAGTGGGCGAAATGGCTGAGGCTTTTAATGCCATGCAAGATAATTATCAAAGTACCGTTAAAGTGCTTATGGATACTGCTGGATCGCTGCATCAATCTGCTGCAAGCCTTCAGGAGAATGCAAATCGAACCGAGCGGGATATGTCTGAGCAACAGCAGGAAACTGCGGCAATTCTAGAGTCAATTGCGCAATTAACAATTGCCGCACAGGAAGTGGCCAGCAGCGCTTCAGAGATGCATGAAGTTAGTTCGTCTGCGGCTGATCTCACTGCTTCGGGCGAGCTAGAAGTCCAACAAGCCAAGGATGTTACACATACGCTAAGTCAGGAGATCGACCAAGTTTCTACTTTGATATCAACCTTGCAAGATGATACGAAGAGAATAGATTCTACAACAAGCGAGATACAGGTAATCTCTGAACAGACTAATCTTTTAGCGCTCAATGCTGCAATTGAAGCTGCAAGAGCTGGCGAATCGGGCCGTGGCTTTGCGGTGGTTGCAGATGAGGTTCGTTCGCTCGCTCAACATGCACATGAGTCGAGCGAGAAGATACAGCAGCTTGTAAATGCAATTCGAAGTGTAACCAGCGATATTATTCGGGTAATGGATCAAGGTACCTCGACAGCAAACAACAGCGTTGAGAGCTCGGAGCGTACGGTTGCTTTATTCTCTGATATCCGCTCCCTAAGTGATCGTATCAATCGCAGTAATCTTGTCGTGGCGTCTGCCGCTGAAGAGCAGAGCCAAACAAGTCTCGCTGTGAGCAATGGCCTAGAGGAAGTCAAAAAAGGAGCCGACCACGTTCTACTTAATGCAATGAGTGTTAGCGAAGACTCAAAGAGGATAGCTGATCTTGCTAATCAGCTTGAAAGCATCGTCGGAAAACTGCAAGTATAAGCTTAAGGTTCTTTCACTTCTTCACGGGCAAATCGCCCGATCTCACGGTCAGTAATTATTGGCGCGCTATCTATAGCAATCGAGATTGTGAACATGCTCGCGACAACAACTGATGCTGGTAATGCTATTAAAAACCAAGGCCAAAACTGCTTATACCAGGCAGTTTGAGGTTTATTATTTGTATCGTTCATATTGTTATATTCCATCTCTGGGTAGGTATTGTGATTACGGTGCTATCTTGGGCTGAAGAATCGAGAACTTTCTTGAACCTTATATATATCATCCTCAATCTTGGTAGAGATTGTAAACTCAAGAGTTTCAATAGGTTTATCTAAAGACGCTACGGGGCTTGCAACGGTTACGGTAACATTGCCAACTTCGCCTGGTGCTATTTTTTGCACTTCATTGTAAGAAACCTTTGCGCCGTCAATTCCGGACACATCAATTTGATATGTTTGCGCATTCTTACTTTTATTCATCACCTTAAAGTTATAGACGTTTTCAATATTAGACGCGTCGATAACGCGGTATAGTGCACCACGATCTCTGAGTACATCAACTGCTAGCGGTGAACGCATTGCAATGGCAATAACAAAGGCAACAAATAAAGCAACTAACAAAATAGCATAAGCGACAATTCGCGGCCTAAGAATCTTAGTTTTTTCGTGATGTAAGGAATGTTCAGTGGTGTAGCGAATCAAACCTTGAGGTTTCGAGACTTTTTCCATTACCTGGTCACATACATCCACACAAGCTGCGCAGCCAATGCACTCATACTGTAAGCCTTCGCGAATATCGATGCCAGTAGGGCAGACCTGCACACATAAAGAGCAGTCAACACAGTCACCTGCCTGGTCGGCCATTTCCTTTCTTTTTTTACCCTTAACTCTTGGCTCGCCACGGTCATCGTCGTAGGAGACAATCAGAGTGTCCTTATCGAACATGGCGCTTTGGAAGCGTGCATAAGGGCACATATATAAGCATACCTGTTCTCTGAGGTAGCCAGAGTTTCCATAAGTCGCAAAACCATAAAATAGGATCCAGAAAGTTTCCCAGGGCCCAAGAGTGTAGGTGCCAGACAGCGTTGTCCACAAAGACGCTGATAACTCGCGTATAGGTGTAAAATATCCGACCAAGGTAAAACCGGTCCATAATGAGAACAGGAGCCATACAAGCTGCTTGGTCCCTCGTTTGCGAATTTTTTCAGCATTCCAGGGCATCTTTTCCAGCTTAAGCTGTGCGCCTCGGTCACCCTCAATAATGCGTTCCATCCAAACGAAGGCTTCAGTCCAGACGGTCTGGGGGCAGGCATAACCGCACCATAAGCGGCCAGCCAAGGCTGTAAAAAAGAATAGGCTGAGCGCAGCCATGATTAATAGCCAAGCTAGAAAGAAAAAGTCTTGAGGCCAAAACGTTAGCCAAAAAATATGAAACTGGCGCTCCGGTAAATCGAACAAAATTGCTTGATGTCCATCCCATGTAAACCAGGCTGCAAAATAGTAAAGCCCGAGCAGTGTAAACATCATTGCTTTGCGAAGCGATTGGAAAACACCTTTTACTTCACGGGTGTGTACCTTTTCATGACTTGCATACAAGTTGCTGTCGGAAGACTTGAAGCGATGTGCAATTTTGTTTTCAATATCCATTAATTAACACCAATGTAAACAGATAGAACTAGATGCCTGCAGGCCTAGGAGCAGCTGCAAGTTGTTTTTGTCTTGAGCCGACTAGTCAGCTTCCTCATCGTAATGTTCTGACAAGGATTTTTGTCGTTTGGCAAGAGGTAGGGCCAATAAGACACAGCTCAAAGCTGTGCAGCTAAAACCAAACACCCAAAAGAGGAAAAAGCCTAATGTATATAGAGCATTTGGGCTAAACTCTACAGGGAAAGTCGCGATACTTGATAACTCTATCGGATCAAATGCTGCGAAGAAAAGCATTGTTGCCAGTGCTGCGCATAAAAAAGACACCCAAGCCATAACACCAAATGAGCGCCAGAAAACTTTCGACTGTAATTCTTCCTCGGGAACAATCGTGCGTAGTTGCGATATGATAATTCGAATCATCATTGACCTCGGATCATTATAAATATTGGTGTAATTCAGCGCCTATATAAATGATTGGGCGCTGAATTACACCTTGATGACAAAGTTATAGAGACAAAATATAAGCTGATAGAACTTTAGCTTCTTGCTCACTAAACAAATGTCTGTGCGACGGCATGTTGCCGTTACGTCCATTGGCTATCGTGGCGTCAATATCTCTTAACAGTCCGCCATATAACCAAATATTGTCAGTAAGGTTGGGCGCACCAAGCAGCTGGTTGCCTTTACCGTCAATGCCATGGCAAGCAGCGCATTGCATATCAAAGCTTGCCTTGCCTTGTTCTGCTTTGGTCGCGTCAGTGGACTGATTGCTTAAGCTAAGCACGTACTGAGTAAGGTCAGATCTTTGCGTGTCATCTAAAATTGCGCCGAAAGCAGGCATCACGCCTTGACGGCCATTTAGAATTGACTGCGAAATCAAATCTGAACTATTTCCGTATAGCCAGTCATCATCTGCAAGATTCGGAAAGCCTTTTGAGCCTTTAGCATCGGAACCATGGCATTGCGAACAGTTATTGGCAAACAAGCGTGAAGCAGTTTTCATTGCTTCAGTATTTGCTTGAAGTTCTTCAGCTGTTTTGCCCTCAAATTGAGAAAAGAAGGCAGCGCGGTCCGCTCTATTCTTTTCCATTTGGGCGTCTAACTGATTAAGTTGAGTCCAACCTAATGAACCTTCGTTATTACCTAGTGCAGGGTAAAGGTACATGTAAATTGCTGCAAAAATAGTTGTCAGAATAAACATGTTAAACCACCACTTTGGTAGTGGGTGATTCAGTTCGGATATACCGTCCCATTCATGTCCGGTAGACTCGACCTCACCGCTCTCATCCGACTTCTTTGAAGAAGTCGCGAACAGTAGCCACATGACACCAACTAGGTTGCCGATGACCAATACACTGATGAAAATACTCCATCCTGTACTCATAATTAGGCCTCACTTTTTTCTTTGTTATTGCAAGTATTCGTTGCAGTGTTATCCAAGGGAAGATTTGCCATTTCCTCGAACGCTTCTTTACGCTTGCCACTCCAGCTCCAGAAGCAAATTCCGATGAACGTAAGCAAAAGCATGCCGGTCATTAAACCGCTTAGTGTGTGCTGTAATTCGCCCATGCTTATCTCCCGTTGTTTGCAGTGCCAAGCACTTGCAAGTATGCAATCAAAGCATCGATTTCAGTCATATTTGCTAGCTGGGCGGGCCCGTTAGCGATTTCTTCGTCTGAATAGGGATGGCCTAGTAAACGTAAGGCTTCCATTTTGCTTATAATGCTATCAGTTTCTGCTGGTGCCTCGGCTAACCAAGGGAAGCTTGGCATATTTGATTCAGGCACCAAATCACGAGGATTGATTAAATGTATACGATGCCATTCATCAGAGTAACGGCCACCAACGCGTGCCAAATCAGGACCTGTTCGTTTCGAACCCCACTGGAACGGGCGGTCGTAAACTGATTCACCTGCAACTGACGGAGGGCCATATCGCAACACTTCATCAGCGAAAGGTCTAACCATCTGTGAGTGACAGTTGTAACAACCTTCACGAATGTAGATGTCGCGGCCCGCTAGCTGAACCGCTGTGTAAGGTTTAACGCCTGGTGCTGGTTCTGTCGTTTGTGTTTGAAACATCAGCGGAACGATTTCAACCAAACCGGCAACACTAATTACTAGGGCAATTAATACACCAAGTAGTGCGCTGTTCTTTTCAATAGTTTGATGATTCATTATGCTGCCTCCTTGTTGGATGCTTCGTTGTCTAACTCGGAAGAACCGATGGTTTTAATTACGTTATATGCCATCATCAACATACCAACCAAGAACATTAATCCACCAAGTACACGTACGACATAGTAGGGGTAGCTAGCTTTGATACTTTCAATGAAAGTATATGTCAGCGTACCGTCGTCACCCATGTCTCTCCACATTAGGCCTTGCATTACACCAGCGATCCACATTGATGCTATATAAAGTACTACACCAATTGTTGCGATCCAGAAATGACTGTTTATCAGCGATTCGCTATACATGCGCTTTTTGTTAAATAGCTCAGGAACAAGCATGTAAACGGAACCGATAGTAATAAAAGCAACCCAACCAAGCGCACCTGAATGAACGTGCCCAACTGTCCAGTCAGTATAGTGAGATAGTGCGTTGACGGTTTTTATCGACATCATTGGCCCTTCAAAGGTCGACATGCCATAGAACGATAGGGATACAATCAGGAACTTAAGGATCGGGTCAGAGCGTAACTTATCCCATGCGCCAGATAGCGTCATGA
>NZ_LWFE01001028.1:0-6678 GCF_001635675.1 Oleiphilus sp. HI0061
TTTCAGCTTATGAGGCGAAGCGTGTAGAAGGCGGTTATTTGCCCGCAACATATCAGGTTTTGTGGGGGGTATTGGTTAAAACGTAGTTTTAGCGTAGGTCTAGTAACTTAGCCTAGAAAACTGTAGCCAATAGACTGACTCAATATTAAAGAAATATAAGGTAATAGATGATGGCGAATGTATATTTTGTCGCGGGTACCGATACAGAAGTTGGAAAGACTTTTTCCAGCTGTGCTCTGTTGGCTGCTGCAAACTCGAAAGGCTTGAGTTCGATGGCTCTAAAGCCAATCGCTGCAGGTGCTGATGAGTATAAAGATGCTAATGATAAAGTAAGCATGCGAAATGAAGATGCTGTCGCCTTGATGTCACATATGTCGGTCGATCTACCGTACAGTCAAGTTAACCCAGTATTACTCAAAGAAGCAGCTTCGCCACATATTGCTGCTGCGCTTGAAAAGCGAACGCCAAGTGCATCGCGTATTACGGGTATCTGTCGTGGAGCGCTGATGAAGAAACCGGATTTCGCACTTATCGAAGGAGCAGGGGGGTGGCGGGTACCGATTAGCCCAAGAGAAACGATGGCTGACTTGGCACGACAGTTGAACTATAAAGTTATTCTAGTTGTTGGTTTGCGTTTGGGGTGTTTGAATCATGCGATGCTAAGTGCAGAGGCAATCAGAAGAGATGGCTTGGAGATAGCTGGTTGGGTTGCGAATAGTTTGTCGAGAGAAACAATGAGCTATGAAGCTGAAAATATAGCGACTTTAAGCTCGGCTTTAGGTGCACCGCTTATTGCTCACTTACCTTTTAGCGAGAGCGGTAAGCCTGAGGAGCTTTGTAAATATGTGAATCTGGACTGTCTAGATTTGTAAGGCTTTGATCAGGCTGGTTGAAAAACATACAGATATTTGCTTAAATAACATACATAAGGAGAGCAGTGTCTGAATTGCTCGAGTAATTAGTATTAGAGTGTTCGCAGAAAATAGTCACAATATTTGCTGAATTCTTTACTTCGTATAGGTGCTTGTCATGAATGTAAATACTGTTTTACAGACCGGTATTCAAGGCTTACAGCAAGGTCAAGAGGGTATGCAGAAAGCTGCAACAGAGATTGTGAATGCGAGTACTGTAAGTAATAGCGAAGGCTCCAGTTCTAGTGTAATTGAACCAATAGTTGATTTAAAATTATATGAAAGGTCAGTTGAAGCATCGGCGCAAGTAGTCAAAACAGCTGACGAAGTTTTAGGAACCTTGCTTGATACCTTGGCTTAATACGTGAGGGCCTTAAGTTTTATTTAATAGCTGGAAGTTACCTCAATAGAGAGGTTTTGTTATGAATATATCGCCGCAAACAAATCTATCTTCGCCAGTTCATGCTGAGCAGAAGACGGTGACGTCTGAGCAAAACTCAAATAACTCCAGTTCAAAAGACTTGGCTTCGGTCAGTACCACGCCAGCGGTTAAAGTTGGCCTGTCAGTAAGTGAGAATTCCCAAGCTGCTGCCAATGCAGCCCTTCCCCAGTTATACAGCCGAATTTCATTGGCTAAGAATAACCAAGAACAACTTTATGTCGACGATGATCAACGAGCAGCGCCTTTTGAGAACGATGAGGTCGCGAGCAAGCTAATTGCTGATGAAGATGGTCGTACAGTTGGGAGTGATGACTCCGACCTTGAAGATGAGGTGCGAACTCAGAATGGCGACCAGCAGAGTGTTGAGCGAAGTTCAACAGAAAGTGCCGGTGAACGCCGTATAGAAGAGCAACAAGAAGCGATTATTGAGGAACAGATAGCGGAGCTTAGAGCAAGAGATCAGGAAGTGAGAGCACATGAGCAGGCCCATAAAGCGGTGGGCGGTCAATATGCTGGTGCCGCATCATTTACTTATCAGTCTGGCCCTGATGGAAATCGTTATGCTGTGGGAGGGGAGGTTTCAATCGATATATCGCCTATTCCCAATGACCCTCAAGCTACAATTTCAAAAATGAATACGGTCAAAGCTGCAGCGAATGCTCCTGCCGAGCCTTCTGGTCAGGATCGTGCTGTGGCAGCTCAGGCTCAAAGGGTAATAGCTCAGGCTCAAGCTGAATTGGTTGAAAAGAGAGCTCAAGAGTTAGAGCAAACACAGCTACAAGCTCAAGAGTTAGAGCAAACACAGCTACAAGCTCAAGAGAATAAAGATCGCCTTGAGAAAGAGAAAGAGCAGACCGACGCTCGAAAAGATGAACGCAGTGCTCAGGTTTTAAGTGTTCAGGAATTCGAAAGAATTGCTTCACTTGATCAAAAAACTGTTTCTGATATTGACGACCTAATCTAAAACAATAAAAAATTACAAATTCCCTTTTCTATTTCAGTGCAGTTTTTAAAAAAGCTGCTAATCTTCTGTTTTACAACTAATTTTGCCGATATGTCGTGGTTTGGTGGCGGTATTTTCCTGTCCGCTATGCGCTTTTTTTTCATATGAATTATCGGATTTTTTGTAAGGAAATCTTGACATTGGCTTTAAGCAAACGTATGTTTCAAACAGTCGTTTGATATTCAATGCTTGAAAATCGAGTAAATGCTCGAATTGAAGTGACCCACTCAACGACCTGCTATGAACGAATAGCTTAATACGGTGGGTGACCTGATTGACTGTAAGAGTCGACGTTAATAAACGAATTTTATTAGTTTTTAACAAGCGTTAAAACGTAAATAAATATATTTGAGGTTTTTAGCTATGCCAGAATACAAAGCTCCCCTACGAGAAATTAAGTTCATCATGAACGAAGTTTTGAACAGTGAACAGCACTACGCAACCATAGGAGCAGATGATGCTTCTCCAGACATGGTCGAAGCGATCATCGGCGAAGGTGCAAAGTTTTGTGAAGAAGTACTAGCTCCTCTTAACCAAGTAGGTGACCAGGAAGGTTGTACTTGGAGTGAAGATGGTGTTAAAACGCCAACAGGTTTTAAAGAAGCATATAACCAATTTGTAGAAGGCGGCTGGCCTTCAATGAACGCGCCTGTTGAGCACGGTGGACAAGGTCTACCTGAGTCCATCAACATCGCTTTGAGTGAAATGATTGGTACTGCTAACTGGTCTTGGGGTATGTATCCAGGCCTAAGCCACGGTGCACGTGCGACAATTCAAGAGCATGGTACGCCTGAGCAGCAGGAAACTTATCTAACTAAGCTGATCAGCGGTGAGTGGACGGGTACCATGTGTTTAACAGAGCCTCAGTGTGGTTCTGACCTAGGTATTTTGACTACTAAGGCTGAGCCAAATGCTGATGGTAGCTACAACATCACGGGTACGAAGATCTTCATCTCTGCCGGTGAGCACGATATGGTTGATAACATCGTTCACATTGTTCTAGCACGTCTTCCTGGCGCACCAGAAGGTACTAAGGGTATTTCTCTGTTTATCGTACCTAAGTTGTTGCCAGATGCAGACGGTAATCCAGGCGAGAAAAACAACGTTACCTGTGGTTCTATCGAGCACAAAATGGGTATCCATGGTAACGCAACTTGTGTGATGAACTTTGATGCATCAAAAGGTTGGTTGATTGGCCCAGAAAACAAGGGTCTAAACTGCATGTTCACATTCATGAACGTTGCACGTATCGGTACTTCTATTCAAGGTCTTGCTGCTGCTGAAGGTTCTTTCCAGGGTGCGCTAACTTACGCTAAAGAGCGTCTAGCTATGCGTTCTTTGACTGGTAAGAAGAACCCGGAAGGTAAAGCTGACCCAATCATTGTTCACCCAGACGTTCGCCGTATGCTTCTAACTCAGAAGTCTATCGCTGAAGGTTCTCGTGCAATGATCTACTACGCAGCGCAACAGGCTGATTTGGTAGAGCACGGTAGTGATGAAGAGAAGAAAGCAGCTGACGAGATGTTAGGCTTCTTAACGCCTATTCTTAAAGCTTTCTGTACTGAAGCTGGTTACGAGGCTGCTAACCACGGTGTTCAGGTATTCGGTGGTCACGGTTTCATCGCTGAGTGGGGTATGGAGCAGATCGTTCGTGATACGCGTATCGCACTAATTTATGAAGGTACAACTGGTATCCAGGCACTTGACTTGTTAGGCCGTAAAGTTCTAATGACGCAAGGTGCTGCACTTAAGAACTTCACTAAGTTGGTTCACACTTTCTGTAAAGAAAATGCAGATAACGAAGGTTTGGCGCAGTTCATTGAGCCGCTAACCAAGCTAAACAAAGAGTGGGGCGATATTACGATGAAGATTGGTATGAATGCCATGAAGAATCGTGATGAAGTTGGTGCAGCGTCAGTTGATTACCTAATGTACTCAGGCTATGTATGTTTAGCATACTTCTGGGCGAAGATGGTTGATGTTGCTCAGCAGAAGCTAGCAGAAGGTACAACAGAAGAAGCGTTCTACAAGACTAAGCTGCAAACTGCTCAGTTCTACTTTGATCGTATCTTGCCACGTACTTTAGCTCACGCTCAAATGATTGAAGCGGGTGCCGAGTCTATGATGGCTGTTGAAGAAGATAACTTCGCTTTCTAAGCTTGAGTTAATCTGATTCAAAAAAAAGCCCGCATTCGCGGGCTTTTTACGTTAAAATGCGCCGCATGATTTAAATGTGCGGCGTTAGGTTTTCCCGGACATAAGTAAATCACACCCGAATAGCCACAAGCAGCTCGGGGTTTTTATTGAAAAATACCTTGTAAGACAAGGTTGTTACGTGTTGGATCAACAGAGGATAGAGGGTAGTTACATGGCTGAGTATAAGGCTCCGTTAAAAGATATTCGTTTCGTGATGAATGAAGTGTTTGGTGTAGAGCAGCTTTGGGCTTCGCTTGCGGGCACAAAAGACACCATCGATATTGATACTGCTGACGCAGTATTGGAAGAAGCGGGTAAGATCACTGCATCACTAATTGCACCTTTAAGTCGTAATGGTGATGAAGAAGGTTGTAAGTGGACTGACGGTGTTGTAACGACTCCAGCGGGTTATAAAGAAGCTTATAAGACTTTTGTTGAAGGTGGTTGGTCAGGTCTTACGGGTAACCCTGAATACGAAGGAATGGGTATGCCTAAAATGGTAGGTGCTCAGTATGAAGAGATGCTTTATTCTTCTGATATCTCTTTTGGTTTATATGTATGCCTAACTTCTGGTGCAAGTTTGGCAATTGATGCACACGCCACTGAAGAGCTTAAGCAGAAGTATCTACCTAAGATGTATTCTGGCGAGTGGGCTGGTGCGATGGACTTAACTGAGCCGCATGCAGGCACAGATCTAGGTATGATCCGCACTAAAGCTGAAGACAACGGTGACGGTAGCTACGCGATCACAGGTACTAAGATCTTCATTACAGGTGGTGACCAAGATCTTTCTGAAAACGTTATTCATTTGGTCCTCGCTAAGCTTCCTGATGCGCCTGCCGGCCCTAAAGGTATTTCTCTGTTCTTGGTTCCAAGAAACAAGGTTGATGAGAACAACGTTGTTGGCGAGAACAATAATGTAACGGTTGGCTCTATCGAGCATAAAATGGGTATCAAAGCTTCTGCAACCTGTGTCATGAACTTTGACGGCGCTCAAGGCTGGTTGGTTGGTGAGATTAACCAAGGTCTAAACGCAATGTTCACAATGATGAACTACGAGCGTTTGAGTGTTGGTATTCAGGGCTTAGGTGCTGCTGAGCGTTCATACCAGAATGCTGTTGAGTATGCATTGGATCGAATTCAGGGTAGAGCGGCAACAGGCCCGGCTCAACCTGAAAAGGCTGCTGACCCACTAATCGTGCATCCTGATATTCGCCGTATGTTGATGACTATGCGTGCTTACAATGAGGGTGGTCGTGCCTTCTCTAGCTATGTTGCGACTTTCTTGGATACAGCGAAATACTCAGATGACGCTGATGAGAAGAAGCATGCATCAGCAATGGTTGCATTGATGACGCCTATTGCAAAAGCATATTTGACTGATCGTGCTTTAGATTGTTGTATTGCTGGCCAGCAAGTATTTGGTGGTCACGGTTTCATTCGTGAGTGGGGCCAGGAGCAGTTGGTTCGTGATACGCGTATTACGCAAATCTACGAAGGTACTAATGGTATCCAATCTTTGGATTTGATGGGCCGTAAGATTGTCGCCAATGGCGGTAAGTTCTACGAACTATTTGCTTCAGAAGTCGCTTCGTTTATTCAGGTAGAGGCTGATAATGCTGACTTGGCTGAATTCGTTAAGCCACTGTCTGCAGCGCTTGAGCGTTTAAGTGATGTAACAGAATATGTTATCAATAGCGTTAAGGATGATCCAAACGCAATTGGTGCTGCATCGGTTGAATACCTGGAATTGTTTGGCTTAACTGCTTACGCTTACATGTGGGCGAAGATGGTTAAAGCGGCAGCACCAAAAGTAGGCTCAGATGAATTTTATGCGTCTAAGGTCAAGACAGCTAAATTCTTCTATAGCCGTTTGTTGCCTAAGACTGTTTCTCTAGCCGAGCTTGTACGTTCTGGTAGTGAAGATATGATGGCTTTGGCTGCGGATCAGTTCTAAGACTGATTTACTCCAGGCATAAAAAAACCTGCTTTTTGCAGGTTTTTTTATGCCTGATTTTTATAGTAGCTAAGCTACTTGGAAATTATATTTCTATTTCCATTATTAATATCAACAGCGAAAATCGCTTTTTCTTCAGAATCGGTAACGAGAAGTGAGTTAGAGTCTG
>NZ_LWFE01001029.1:0-2855 GCF_001635675.1 Oleiphilus sp. HI0061
TTAAGCTCTTCTAGAAAGCGATCTAGTGCTGTTTTTGCACTCGAAGATCGACTAAGGAGTTTTTTATGCTCTTGCTCTCGGATAACAAGTTGCGAATTTAATTCTCTTAGGCCTTTTTCCTTCGCCAACTTAACTGCATTGTCGCTTTCAAGCAGCTTTGCCAGAGACACCGTTTGCTCTTTTACCCGGTTATACTGTTGGAATAGCGTGGCAATCCCGTCAAGCTGGGTTTGCGCACCTCTAAGCCACTCATGCTTTTCCAGCCACTCGCCCACGGACTTAGTTATGTCGTGGCTATTTTTAATCTGCTTGGCACAGTCTTGCAGCTGTTTTAGCGTTTGAGTTTTTCTGGCGTCTATTTCAACTAATTCGGCATCGGCGGTTGATATGCTTTTCTGCTGGGAAGTAATACCTTGATCTAAAGGAACCAGCTGCTCAACTAGAAAGTTTTCTAGTCTTACATGGGTATTCTGAGCATCCTGGTATTCATTTTTAGCAAGCTGACAATTACCTTCTAATAGGTGGAATTCCTCTTGCTTTAAGCTACAAGAGGCATTGATTTCCTGGAAGTTTTTATCATATTGGTTTTGTTGAGCTTGAGCGCGCTGATATTGTTCATAATATGGTGAGAGCACTCTCGCTGGTAGGGCTCTTTCAAGCCTTGCAAACTCGGGTGCTAAACTGTCGCAATATTGAACATGCGCATCGAGCGCTGAACGACACTGCTTATTACTCGCCTGCAATTTTTCAAGCTTTTCAATATGAGAAACCTGTGCCTGAATATCGCCTCTTTTAAGCAAAGCAGTCTTACGCTTTTCTTCGAGGGCCTGTTCTTCAGCATACAGTAATTCAAGCTCCTCGGGACTAGTCTGCTCTAGACCTTCCAACTTGGCCGTCAGTAGCGTGTGTCGCTCTTTTTCTTGTCGAAAGCGTTCAAACACCTCGCTAGAAACTCTGCCGTATATGTCCGTTCCCGTTAACTCTTCAAGAAGTTCTGCCCGGTCTCCCGAATTTGCATTGAGGAAGGCTGCAAAGCCACCTTGAGCCAGAAGCATGGATTTTGTAAAACGTGAAAAATCCAAGCCCGTTATTTCGGCGATATGTTCTAGTTTGTCGCGGAGCTTATCAGCAATAATTTTATCGCGCCCCTCCTCACCGGCCCCGAGTAGTGCTAGCTCAACTTTGGGGCTTTGTAATTTTCCATCAGCTTTGCTTCGCGCCCTTCTTACTTCCCAAAATGCGCGAAAAACCTGGTCACCCTTAACACTGAACTCCACCTCACACATGCATTCGTGACAATGACGAGTCATTACCTTCTCAGCAGGTGATGGTTCATTTAAACGCGGTGTTTGGTGGTATAAGGCAAGGCAAATTGCATCTAACAGCGTAGATTTTCCGGCACCAGTAGGCCCAGTGATTGCAAATAAACCGTTGCTTGCGAAAGGCTCCTGAGTGAAGTCAATAAACCACTCCCCTCGTAGAGAGTTGATGTTCTTAAGGCGAATACTTAGTATTTTCATAACTGCAGCTCTAGAGCTTGTCTCCTTGCTCAGCTTGTAGCAGCGCCTCTTTAAACATCTGTTGCAGACGGCTTTTTAGTGCATCATCGATTCCATCTGGCTCTAATGACAGCCGTTTTTCAAAGACTTCGCTTGCTTTAAGCTCCTGTAAAC
Organism: Oleiphilus sp. HI0061; assembly: GCF_001635675.1. Taxonomy (NCBI): domain Bacteria; kingdom Pseudomonadati; phylum Pseudomonadota; class Gammaproteobacteria; order Oceanospirillales; family Oleiphilaceae; genus Oleiphilus; species Oleiphilus sp. HI0061. Next base: position 1,674 of record NZ_LWFE01001029.1, read on the forward strand.
GTTCGCTACTTTCGGCGACCAGGCTTAACCCTTTTCGATTTCTGCTGCGCTTCAAACAAAGCACTTCGATATTGCTATCGACCACTAACTCTTCGATGCGTTTCTGAAGGTCTTCAAGATAATCCTGTTCTTCAACTTCTACCTCAAGCCAAATAGTCTCACTAAGGTCACCATTGCTTTCTGAACAATAAGCACTGCCATCACGACCGCCCTTCAACTCTGAAAGTTTAGTGCTAATCTCCTCGAGGTTTCCTTTTATTTTGTACAGCTGCTGAAAAACCGGTACATCTATGGCATCCACCGTCACACCAGCCTCATCAAACTCTACCACTTGCACTGACTTTTTCTGGTTTAGCTCGTCAAAGCTAAGCGGAATTGGCGAACCACTATAGTAGATATTGCCATTGCCCTTAATTTGCTGCTGTTTATGGATATGTCCCAGGGCAATGTAATCTGCCGAGGGAAATGATGATGCTGAAAACGCCTCCAAGGTGCCGATATAAATATCCCTAACCGATTCACTTGTGCGCGCGCCGACGACTGTTAAGTGCCCTGTCATAATAATCGGGATCTTTGAATCATTAACATCTCTTAAACCCAGTGCCTTACTATAAAGCACCTGATAGTGCTGCTTTATCGCATCTTGTACATCTCGTTGCTTTTCTTTCCCTGTCGAACCGGAGTGACTACCAACCAGGTCTCTAGCTCTTAGAAATGGAACGGCACATATAATTCCCTTTATTTCTCCAGCAGCGCCTGTCACGGGCAATAGCTGTTGCTCGTAGGTATTCTCGTTTGCAGAAGAAATTACATGCGTGTTGAAGTGTGCAAGCAAGTCAGAGGTTTCTTCAAGCATGGCGACAGAATCATGATTTCCGGCAACAATAACGAGAGGCACAGCCTTGTTTGTCGCTTCACTAAAGTCAATCACAAACTTGTGATAAAGTTCGCGAGCATAGCTAGGTGGAGCCCCGGTATCAAATATATCGCCGGCAACAATAACGGCGTCAACCTCATGCTCAAGAACCTGCTCAACCAGCCAATTAAGGAAACCCTGATGTTCTTTTTGGCGACTTTTACCCATGAAATACTGACCAAGATGCCAGTCGGAGGAGTGAATTATTTTCAAGATGTTGACCCGATTTTCAATTTGAAGACTAATTTACCCCTTATTTTTGTGAA
>NZ_LWFE01001030.1:0-7292 GCF_001635675.1 Oleiphilus sp. HI0061
TCTATTCTCAAGCACGAGATATTCTAAAGAAGTTATTTGATTTGACCGTCGCAAGCCTGATTTTATTGCTTACCTGGCCGTTTATGTTGATAACTGCCATTGCGGTTAAGCTAGAAAGTGACGGGCCAATTCTCTACAGTCAGACGCGTGTCGGGCTGAATGGAAAAGAGTTCTCTATTTATAAATTCAGAAGTATGGCTCAAGATGCGGAGAAAGACGGTAAGGCCGTTTGGGCGACTAAAAATGATGCGCGCGTAACAAAAGTGGGGGCGTTTATCAGAAATACACGTCTTGATGAATTGCCGCAGCTTTATAATGTTTTTACGGGCGATATGAGTTTTGTTGGGCCTCGTCCAGAAAGGCCTCAGTTTGTAGAAGAATTGAAAGAACAAATACCTTTTTACGATGCTCGGCATAAAGTAAAACCGGGATTGATGGGCTGGGCACAGTTAAAGTACCCCTATGGCGCGTCGGTTGACGATGCGAGAAATAAGTTAAAATATGATTTGTATTATGTTAAGAATCATAGCTTCTTTATGGATGTGTTGATTGTGATACAAACGGTTGAAGTTGTGTTGTTGGGCAAGGGTGTTCATTAAACTGTTATTGTAGTAATCACTGGGTGTCAAAGCGAGCTCGTAAGCAGGGTAGGTTTATTGTGTTAGGGCGAAGAGCTTGTTCGTTTTTAAGATTAGAGTAAGGGCAAAGGGTCGAAGGATGAAAATAAAACTAATTATTTGTTTTGTGTTGGTGGGTTTTCTAAGTGCCTGCTCGACTAAGAATGTTGTGAAGGAGCAGCCTGTTGAAACCAGTATAGGGGTTGTAGAAGAATACCTCTTAGGTGTTGGCGATGCTGTACAAGTGAATGTTTGGAGAAATCCAGACCTGTCAGTATCTGTTCTGGTGCGCCCGGATGGAAAAATCTCTGTACCTTTGGCTGGTGACATCGAAGTGGATGGCGTATCGACCGCTGAATTATCAACGATTATTGAGGATAAACTCAATAGTTATATTCGCAACCCCAAAGTAACGGTGATTGTCTCCAATCCAACGAGTGCGGATTTTATTCATCGAATTCGAGTAACCGGTGCGGTGCAGCAACAAAGATCGATCCCTTATCGTAAAGGTATTACAGTTTTAGATGTGGTGTTAGAAGCGGGTGGTGTAACTGTATTTGCAGATGGCGACGGGTCTAAGTTGTATCGTCAGACAGCTGAAGGAGCAAAAGTTTACCCGATCTATTTGAATGATATATTAGAAAAAGGAATTCTGGATTCCAATTATACCCTTTACCCGCAAGACATTATTACTGTTCCAGAGAGAGGCTTCTAGACGAATATGGATTTTGCGCTGTTAATTCGTTATATCGGTGTCATTTTTCGAGAGTTGTGGCAGAGAAAGTTTTTATGCTTGTTTGGGTTCACTGTCGTGAGCTTTGCAGTATTGGTGACTGGGATTTTCTGGCCTTCAAAGTTTGAAACATCCGCCACAATCTTTGCCGATAACCAGAATATACTAAAGCCACTTTTAGCGACTCAGGCTGCGCAATCTAAGGTCCAGAACCATACGAAGGTTGTACGAGATATGATCCAGTCTCCTCGGATCCTAAAGACAGTGGTTGAAAATGTTTATGGGATCGACAGCTTTGAATCTGCAGAGGAGCTGGGGCAGCAGATAAATAGTCTGCGTTCTAAAGTTCAAGTTAGAGGTCTGGGGGCTGGTTACATTAAAGTAGCCTATTCAGATTCAACGGCTGATGACGCTTACAGGGTGATAAATGAGGTTGTAGATGTTTTTATTCGTGCAAGTACGGATGAGCAGCGTACGGAAAGTCGCGAAGCTTTTTTGTTTATCGATAACCAGGTAAAGCAGTATAAAGATCAACTATTGCTGGCAGAAGAGCGCTTGAAGAACTTCAGGTCTCAGAATTTTGATGGTCGTGACGGTGATGTGGATTCAAGTATTAGTCGTATTCGCTCGCAAATAGAAGAGCTAAAAATAAGTATCGACGAAGATGAGACATCCATTGTAGCGGTTCAAAGGCAATTAAGTAACGAGTCCGAGTTTTCTTCCCAGAAATATAAAGCAGACGTGTATGGTGAACGCCTTAAATCACTAGAGGCAAGCCGTAATAATTTGTTGTTAACCTATACTGAAGATTACCCTGATGTAGTAAGTTTAACTTATCAGATCGAAGATATTCGTGATGCTATGAGGCAAGCCGATGCGAATAAGAACTCAGATAATGATAATTCGGGAGCTGGTAACGAGCAGGAAGCAGTATTAAACCCATTATATCAAGAGCTTCGAAGTAGCTTGTCGAACGCTATTACCCGAAAGCAGACGAAAGAAAAACGCTTAAGTGCGTTACGGGGCTTGATGGATAAAGAGTTTGACCGGCGCAAACGTATTGCAGAAAGAGGAGCGGAAGAGGCAGAGCTTACTCGAGACTATACAGTGACTAAGCGTATCTATGAAGATATGCTTGAGAGAAAAGAGAAGGCTCGTTTATCAATGACATTGAACGTTGAGGGGCAGGGTGTAACTTATCGTATTCAAGAGCCGGCTTTACCGCCGCTTAACCCTGTTGGCTTGCGTTTTTTACACTTTGTTTTATTGGGGCCAATAGTCGGATTGTTGGTCATTATAGGTTTGGCTGTTGCATATATTTTTGTTGATCAGCGAATTCGTTTTCCTGAACGTTTACATGAGCTTGATGTAACGACTTTAGCTGTCATTCCTCATATTAAGACCGCTTTTACAAAGCGCGTTGTAAGAATTGATATGATCATTTGTGTCGCGCTTTCTATTGTAATTTTGGCTGCATATATAGGTTTGGCATTTGCTGCGAAGTTGGGGATGGTTTAGATGAGTGATATTTCTCAAAGTCAGGGCGTAGCCGGTTTTAAAACGGGTGATCAAGAACGGGCTGAAATTAGGCGTATGGGAGAGGTGGATCAGTTCACTATTGAGGAATTGGAGCGCCTTAAGCTAATTAGCGGTCAGAAAACCAACGCTAAAATTCTAAATATATTTAGAGAGCTGCGAACGCAGCTAATGAAAAAGAATAATAAAAAGAATTTTGTATGTATGGTGACTTCTATCTGTCATCAAGGTGGCGCGAGCTATGTCGCGATGAATCTTGCGAGCGTTTTTGCTTTGGATAAAGCCAAAACCAGTATGTTAATTGATGCAAACCTATACGCGCCAAGCTTGGAACAGTTGATTATTGGGGATGCGAGCGTTGGTATTACTGACTATTTAAGTCATGCAAGCTTTGATGTCAAAGATGTCGTTTATGCGACGGGTGTTCCGCGTTTGCGGGTTGTGCCGATTGGCGATAATAGTGAGGGTGCTGCAGAGTACTTTTCATCCGATAAGATGCAGCATTTTATTGATGAAATTCGTTCACGATACAGTGATCGCTATATTTTTATTGATGCCCCGCCAGTCACAGAATCGTCAGAGGCAAGAATATTGACCGAAATCGCAGATATGGTTGTGTTAGTGGTTCCTCATGGTCGAGCTACTCAGGAGCAGGTAGAAGCTGCAATTGATGTGGTTGGAAAAGATAAGCTAGCTGGCCTGGTTTACAATAATTAAACTTATGATGAATCGGTGCTCACTTCTCAGGTTTATATGCTTACTTGGCCTTTCTTTGCCCGTATTGGCAGCCGAGTATACTGCAGTGTTATCGAATAGTGTTGAGTACACAGATAACATAGGCCTTGCAAGTGACGTAAAAGATCAAGATACCGTTCATACCCTCTCCCTCTCTGCTGGTGTAGTAGAAGAAAGAAAAACGTTTCAAACCAATGCTAACTTTACTCTAGAAAAAGACCACTACTATAGCGGTAGTTACGAGGGTGAAACGACCTTGAGTACAGGGTTGGGATTATTAAACTTTGATCTAATTGAGGATTTCTTAAGTTGGCAGACGTCTTTTACGCGTAGCCAGACTCTTGATGACCCGCTAGAGCAAGCAAGGCCGGGCAACCTAGGGCATAGGGATACTCTTTCCAGTGGCCCGAGCATTACCTATGTAGTGTCTCCAACTACATATTTAACAGGAGAAGGCAGCTATACAATCGTAGAAAATTCTCAAAGTAATACCTCAGATACGCAGCGTGCTGATTTTTCCGCGGCCATTGCTCACCAAATTAACTCGATTACCGGTGTGAACTTAACCGGGCAATATGAAGTAATGTTGGATGCTGACGGTACTGAAAAGTATGACCGTATTCAGCTGGGTGTAGGTTTTTTTCGTCAATTTGTTGATGGCAGTGTTAGTTTAAGTGCAGGGCGCACGCAGTTAGTGCCTGAAGAGAGTGCAGAAACTGAATCAAATTTTTATAGTTTATCTTTTAACCGGCAACAGCTTTGGTTGCATGATGTGACGCTTAGCTATTTGGAAGATATCTCTGACGCGTCAATCGGGTTCGAAGTTACGGTCCCGGGCATCAGCTCTTTTGCTGCAGATGGAAATGATATTGTGAAGCGGCGCGTGGCCTCTTTGAGTATTGCTCGTGAGTTTGGAGTATATGATTATGGTTTTAACTTTTCATGGGAATATGAGAATTATGAGTTGCAAAATGAGGATGAGAAGATAAAGGAAGCCAGCTTCTCAATAGGACGGGATATTTTCTCGGATTTTTCGATGGGCTTTAATGTTGAATTCAATCAGACTGACTACCTGGAGCAGGCAGCAGTCGGCAAAGACTATACGGCCACTTATCAAATAGATGCTGATTATCAGTTTTCTCCGAGCCTTAGAATGGGAGGCTTCATTCAGCACGAAACGAGACGAAACTCCCAGAATGCCGTGCGGGAATATGAAGAGTTGTCAGTAGGAATTAGTCTCAATTGGACTTTGATCTAGAGCTGCAATTATCAATAACTATTGTGTTTGTAGGGATGTGTTGAGCATTAAATGCAATAAAGGATGATTCATGAATAAGAAAAAATTACTAAGCAGTTTATTCTCGCACCTCGGTTTACTTCCACTGCTGCGTTTGTATGATTCTAGAGCTCCATCTTTAAAAATACTTGCATATCATCGTGTTATGGATATCGACGTAGATAAGTACTTATTTGATCAACACTTGGTTGATGCATCCGTTGAGGATTTTGATCGCCAAATGAAGTTTTTATCGAGTAACTATAATGTCTTGCCATTGTCTGAAGCTATAGACGCTTTTGAAAATGCAGGAAATCGAGAAATCGTCTCACTAACCTTTGATGATGGTTTTGATGACCTTTACCACAATGTTTTTCCAATCCTTAAGAAATATAATATCAGGCCAACTATCTTTATCACGACGGGTTTAATAGGTACTTCTGATACGCTCTGGTCTGAAAGGTTGGTGTATGCCCTTAAGTCGAACATTGGGCGAACCTTAAGTGCAGCCCCGGATGGTGCGGACAAAACTATTGAAATTCAATTGTGCAATGTAGAAACGATAATTGAGGATTTCTTACGTTTCTTGAAGCGTATTCCAGACGATAAACGACAACAAAGACTCTTGGATCTTTTTGAGGAGCTGGGAATCGAACGAGAGCAAAGTTACCCTGATAGCAAAATGATGACCTGGGATATGGTCGAGGAAATGTCCGATTGGGGGGTGGAATTCGGTTCACACTCTGTAACGCACTCTGTTCTGGCAAATCTAGATGTGGAAAGTATGAAGGCAGAGCTCTTTCAGTCGAAGGATGCTATTGAGAAACGAATTGGGCGCTGTGAGGTGTTGGCCTATCCTGTGGGTGGCGTCGGGGCATTTAATCAGGATGTAATGGACGCCGCAAAAGAGGCGGGGTTTAAAGTAGCTTGTTCCTATTTATCGGGTGTTGTAAGTTCTATTGATCAGGGGATATATGAATTAAAGCGCTTACATGTGGATAGTACGGTCACACTAAGCTGGTTTAAAGGCTTGTTGACTTGTCCTAGGTATTTTGCTGCAAATTATATGGACGATTAAGGAGCGTGGCCTTTGTTGCATTAATAGCCTACTTGGCTTTTGTTTTAATTCGGCCTCAAGAGTTCTTTGGGCCGCTTATGGGGTTGCCGCTTGTAAAATTCTCACTCATTGTTGCTGCATTGTTTATGCTTGCTGACAAGAATCGTCGTTTTGATGCCCCGCAGAATAATTTATTGTTTTGGTTAATTCCAGTTATATTTTTATCAGCTTTTGTTAATAACTCTTTCGCATATGCAGTTGAAAATCTAACTGCTTATCTAACTTCGATTTTTCTTCCTTTTCTGATTATTCAAAATCTGGTGAATACTGAAAAGAAGCAGCATATTGCACTACTTTTAATGGTGGTTGCAGCTTTGGTTATGGTTAACGACGGCATGGCCCAAAAGGCATCAAATGACGGTGTGGGCTGGAGTGGTGCGGCTCTATCTCAAGGGACTAGGATTACTTACTTGGGAATTTTCAATGATCCGAATGATCTAGGGATGTACTTGGTAATGGTCCTGCCACTTACCTTCTACTTTTTTTATCGTGCAAATACCCTTCTCAAACCTTTGTTTATGTTTTCAGCTGGCTTTATATTGTATGGCATATATTTAACTAATTCGCGCGGAGCGTTGTTGGCAACAATGTCTCAAGTCGGTTTATGGTTCTTTAATCGCTATGGCCTAAAGAAGAGCATGATTGCCGGGGCATTTGCAGCACCTGTTGCTTTGGTTGTAATGAGTATGTTTAGGGAAATAGACTCCGAAGAAGCTTCTGCTGAAGGGCGCTTAGAAGCTTGGTATGAAGGTTTTCAGTTGCTTTTCTGGAAGCCGGTTTTGGGGGTTGGTATGGGGCAGTTTACAGATCATCACTATCTGACAGCTCATAATTCTTTTGTTTTGGTGTTTTCTGAGCTGGGCTTGAGTGGCTACTATTTATGGGTTGGGTTCTTAACATTTTCTGCTCTGATGTTATTGCTTATCTGGAATAAGAAAATAAAGGGGAGCTTATTTGAGAAGGCAAGTGCTACTGAACAGTCCATTGCTCGTACCTTAACTTATTCTATGCTTGGCTACTTGGCGACAGCTTTTTTCCTAAGCCGTTCTTATACACCTATGTTATATATTTTTTGTGCGATGTTTGTTGCGGGTTTTTATCGTACGACTGGATATCAAAAGGGTTACTATCGTCTCAGCTTTAAAGACTATTCAGGCAAGGTTTTTCTAGTATTTTCAGCCAGCTTGGTTTTGATCTATTTTACGGTCCGTTTTTTATTGTGAGGTTACTTTGCCTAAGAGCGTGTTAAAAAACACCTACTTTTCTTCGATAAATATC
>NZ_LWFE01001031.1:0-14777 GCF_001635675.1 Oleiphilus sp. HI0061
TTGTCACCGGTACCATCGCCATCGGTATCGACAATTTCATTCGGGTCAGTCGGGAAATCATCCAGATCATCGGCAACACCATCATTATCGTCATCAGTATCTTCTGAGTTACCTACACCGTCATTGTCAGTATCTTCTGTTTCTGTTTCATCTGAAGGGAAAGCGTCAAGATCATTGTTAACGCCATCACCATCGCGATCCAGGTCACAAGGATCACCGCGACCATCATCATCCAGGTCACTCTGTACAGGGTTGTAATGAACTGGGCAATTATCTATCGCATTATCAATACCGTCTTGGTCTGAATCGAACTGTACCGTTGGGTCAGTTGGACCTTGGTCGACGTTATCGAGCACGCCATCACCATCGGTATCACGCTCTAGCGGGTTGGTGCCATCTTGCTCTTCCTGAAGATCAGGTACGGAATCACCATCGTCGTCTTCATCTGTATTATTACCAATACCATCACCATCGGTATCAACACTTTCAAATGGGTTACGTGGGAACTTATCCTCATCGTTCGGCACCTGGTCACCGTCGATATCAGTATCAGCATTATCGCCTGTGCCATCGCCATCTTGGTCTTTTTGTTCTGTAGGGTCTGTTGGGAAGGCATCTTCAGTATCGATCACACCATCATTATCATCATCAGGGTCATCATTTCTGCCACCAGAATCAGCCATGCCATCGCCATCGGTATCAACAAAATCGATACCTGGAATGCTGGCATTGGTATCATCAGGGTCCTGATTGGCAGACCAGTTATCGTTATCCTTATCAGACTTATTCTGACGTTCAGAATCTAAAGGAAAGTCATCGGCAATATCTTCAGTACCATCGCCGTCATCATCAGTATCGGCATTGTTACCGATTCCATCTTCATCTGTATCGGTTTGTTCGCTTGCGTCTAGAGGGAAGTCATCGTCTTCATCTTTAACGCCGTCGTTATCGTCGTCGTTGTCGGCATTGTTACCTGTGCCATCACCATCGGTGTCAGTTGTCTCACTCGCATCTTCAGGAAAAGCGTCCTGATCATTTGGAACGCCATCATCATCCAGGTCTGGGTCAGTTTCAGCGGGCTTGAGTACAACTTCTTCTTCAGTATTTATTTCAGTATTAACGCCTTCATTACCCAGGTCTTCTTTTTCATCGTTAATCACTTGTTTCATTTCACCAACTGTACGACCTTGAGGGTCGTTCGGAATCGGTAAGGAAGCAGGGTCTTGCTCTAAAAGTTGAAGTGCGGCACTAGCTGTATCTTCAGCAGCATCATCTTCAGCACCGCCAAAAATATCACTCGATTCTGAGCCACCTTCTTCATTGTCGACTTTACCGTCGATCTGGCCATCGGCTAAATCTTGTGTGAGTGCACTTAATACAGCATTAGGGTCTTCAGTACCAACAGCCTCGTCTATCTGGTTCACAACAGCCGTTACCGCTTCTACCGCAGCACGATAAGCCGCAGCATCTTCTTGCTCTGCACCCGTATCAGTTGTTTCGTCAATTAATGGAGGCGTATCAAAAATATCAATATCCTGGGACATACCAAAGCCCATGGTCGACTTCACCTGAGCCGCGGCTATTGGAAGCGCGCTCACTAGTTCAGCCGGTGTTGCAGTGCCGTCACCTAAACCCGGGTCAGTAATTTCATCGCCATCACGGTCAGCCCAAGGGCCGGTATCGACATCGGCATTACGAATCGCCAAGTCAACCGCCATGGTTGTAAGAGGTGTGCCATAGATTTGCTCGCCATTATCAAGAAGTGCTTGGGTAATAACGGTTCGCATTTCGGAAATAACGGGTGCCTGCCCCGTTAGAATATCAGTCGTATTTTCGTCTGATGTAAACTCCAGAATATAAGGAGGCTCAATTGGTGTTGGCAGCACCAGGTCAATAATCTGTGCTTGTTCATTAGTTGAGCCCGGTTCACCTACTATTGCACCTTTAAAGTCTTCTGCTGTGGTATCAACCGTATAGACAGTAACAATTGCATTAACTAGAGGCCCTTTAATACCACCGCCTGTCAGACTAACCGCCTCCGGCTCATCACTGCCCCCAGATCCCCCTCCACTACTGCCCCCATTACAAGCGGCTAAACTTAAGCAACAAAGCGTTAGTAAGAGTTTATTCAGATCGGAAAGGCGCATGATGTTTCCTCATTTCTATGAGCTATTGACGCTACCTTCCGCCCGGAAAATAGCGTTAATTTTTATTATTCAGACCTTTTAAGATAGTAAAGATTTTTGTGTGCGCCAGCTCACAAAACGTTCAAAGTGGGTATTTTTTAGACTTAGGAGAAAATAATTTTTGAGGGCAGATTCAAGTTATTGATACAAGTTCTTTTATTTCAATAATCTACTGATAAAGGAAGCTCATGAAAGGCACATAAAATATTTTTAGCTCAGGATATCTTCCCAAGCTTTTCGAGTTCTCGTTTCAAGGGCCTTACCCGCCACTTTCAAAAGGCGGCTATCACGCTGCCAATTTTGGTATTTTTGAGGATTACTCTGTTCGAACAAAGTATTCGTTGCAGCGATTAGTTCATTCAGCTGTGAGCGACAAGCAGACAAGGCAATATGTGCCGCAGAAGAATCTAGTTGCATGGCATTCACTTCTCGCAGTGACAGTATTAGCGCGATATGTTTTTCAATTGCGCCTTGCCCCCAATCTGAAGCAATGGCTTCGGCCATACGGTTAGCGGCAATCGCGGCACACACATGCAAGTCTTCATAAGTGCGAAAGGCCTTTACATATTGAAGGTAGCCATCCCCCTGCAAGATATAACTTTCCTTGATAGCGACTCGGTCAAGAATGACTTTTCCGTGGCTGATTTCAGGCACAAAACCGAGAGACGGCATCTCCTGAATCGCAATTCCTTCAAGCTGCGTATTTAAGGCGATAACTTTAATCAGAGGGCGGCCCGACAAATCAAGGCCATCTCCTCTACGCTCATCTCGGCAAGCAACGTAAATCATGCCGGCATCTTCGGCTCCCGAAACGAAAGACTTCTCTCCTGAGAGATAGAGCTGCGCCTTTTCTGTATAAAGCCGGGCATTAATAGCACGAGGGTGATTTCCTCCTGCTTCCGTCACACACACCGAAGCCAGTAGGGCTTCCTCCAAACCAAAAAGCGCTTCGATAGCAGACTGGTATGCACCTGCAAAAGCAAAACCGACACTGGCACTCATTCTGCCTGCTAGTATCGCCCGATCAATCGAGTTGGAAAAGCTGCCTGTAGCTTGTTTGAAATGAGCAAACCATTCTGACATCGGCATCGCCTGCCAAAGCTTTGTATCGTTCTTAAGCAACGATTCAAGTATGCGTTGGGAGTCACTCATTAATGCGCCTGATCCCAATTGTCACCTACTTCAGCCTCAACAATAAGCGGAACATCAAGATCTGCGGCAGACATCATATTTTCAATCAGTAAAGCTTTGACACCTTCAACCTGGCCCTCAGCGACTTCAACCACCAATTCATCATGCACCTGCATAATCATTTTTGCGTCAAGACCAGCACCTTCAAGTGCGGCATCGACCTTTATCATCGCCTTTTTGATAATATCTGCCGCCGTACCTTGCATTGGTGCATTAATCGCCGTCCGCTCTGCTGCTTGCTGAAGCATTTTATTTCGAGCATTTATCTCAGGAAGATATAAACGACGACCAAAAACGGTTTCGACATAACCATCATCATGTGCTTGAGCCCGGATTCTATCCATGTACTCAAGTACACCTGGGTAACGTTCGAAATAACGATCAATATATTGCGCTGCTTCTTTTCGAGATACATTGATTTGCTTCGCCAAACCAAATGCCGACATACCGTAAATCAAACCAAAGTTAATGGCTTTGGCTTTGCGGCGCTGATCAGCACTCACCTCTTCAACAGAAACATCGAAGACTTCTGCAGCAGTCGCACGGTGTACGTCTTCTCCTTGAGCAAATGCCTCCAACAAGCCCTTATCTTGAGACAAGTGCGCCATAATTCTCAGTTCTATTTGCGAATAGTCGGCTGCGATAAGCTTATAACCGTCGGGTGCAACAAAAGCCTGACGAATCTTTCGACCTTCGGTGCTTCGAATCGGAATATTCTGCAAGTTCGGATCACTAGAAGATAAACGCCCTGTCGCGGTGACAGCCTGATGATAAGAAGTATGAATTCTCCCTGTTCCCGGATTAATCAACTGCGGAAGTTTATCGGTATAAGTCGACTTGAGTTTTGCCAGACTACGGTGCTCAAGAATTAACTTAGGCAGCGGGTAGTCAAGTGCTAATTCCTGTAAGACCGGCTCGGCGGTTGAAGGTTGACCCTTGGGCGTCTTCTTGATGATCGGCAACCCTAGTTTCTCAAAGAATATCGCTTGCAACTGTTTTGGTGAACTTAAGTTGAACTCTTCACCCGCCAAGTCATAAGCTTCACGCTCTAGCTCAACAATTCGTTCGGCTAATTCCTGACTCTGCTGCCCTAGAATATGAGCGTCAACCACCGCACCTGTGCGTTCTATTTTTGACAGAATCGACAACAGAGGCTTATCTATTTCATGATAAACCTTCGCCAGCCCTTCAATCTTTTCTAATTGCGGATAGATTGCATGGTGAAGCGCCAAAGTAATCTCGGCATCTTCTGCGGCATAAGGCCCGGCTTGCTCTAGAGCTATTTGGTTGAAGGTAAGCTGTTTGGCTCCCTTCCCGGCGATATCTTCAAAGTGGATGGTTTTTCTGCCCAAGTACTTCTCGGCCAGAGTATCCATGTCGTGACGACTTCCCGTGGAGTTCAGCACATAAGATTCAATCATCGTATCGTGCGCAATACCTTGAAGCTCAATACCATGATTGGCCAATACACTTTTATCGTATTTCAGGTTTTGGCCAACTTTAAGCTGCTCACTACTCTCCAGAAGTGGCTTTAGTTGATCAAGTACCCAATCTTTATCTAACTGCTCGGGCGCATCCAAGTAATCATGACAAAAAGGCACATAAGCTGCTTCCTCTGCATTACAGGCGAAGGAAACACCTACCACCTCGGCTTCCATATAGTTGAGGCTGGTGGTCTCGGTATCAAAAGCAAATAAGTCCGCCGACTTAAGTTTGTTAAACCAAAGCGCAAACGCATCTTTGTCAAGAATAGTCTGGTAGTCGCAATTATGCTCAACTACCGGCTCTTCTGCTTGTTCCGCATCATCTCCCGCACTGTTCAAGGCTCTTTCTTGGGCAGTGACCCAAGACCGGAATTCATACTCGCTAAATAGTGCTAACAATCGTCGGTGGTCAGTTTCTTTGTGGCTGATATCCTCTAGCGCTTCCGGCAAATCTATTTCAGTTTTGATCGTTGCCAACTCATAAGACATCGGTAGAAACGATAAGCTATCACGCAGGTTCTCGCCAACTTTACCTTTCACCTCATCGGCACTATCAATAACACCCTGCATGCTACCATAAGCCGTTAACCACTTTACCGCCGTCTTCGGGCCACACTTCGGCACGCCGGGAATATTATCAACCGAATCGCCAACCAAAGCTAAGTAGTCAATGATCTGATCAGGGCGAACGCCGAACTTATCTTCGACGCCTTGAATATCCATTTTGGTATCGGTCATGGTATTGATCAGCGTCACATGCTCTGTCACTAACTGAGCCATATCCTTATCGCCAGTTGAGATCACCACATCGATCTTCTTTTGCGTTGCCTGATGCGCCAAGGCACCAATCACATCATCCGCTTCGACATCAGGAATGATGAGTAAAGGCAAACCCATTGCTTCAATGATCTCGTGAATCGGCGCGATCTGAGAACGTAAATCATCAGGCATCGGTGGACGATTCGCTTTATAGTCAGGGTAAATTTCATGACGAAAGTTCTTACCTTTAGCGTCAAAAACCACAATTACTTTAGAGCCTGGATAGTCGGTTTCCAGCCTTCTAAGCATGCTGATCACACCTTTAATTGCTCCGGTTGGCTGGCCTTTAGAATTAACTAAAGGAGGTAAACCATGAAAAGCCCGGAATAAATAAGATGATCCATCCACCAAAACGGTAGGAAGTGTTTGAGATTGCTCGGTATTTGTTGTCATAAATTGCGTATCTATAATTGTTTAGATGCTGGTAAGAGCTGGGTTTTGAAATTAAAAGTCCGGTGAGTAATCACTGGCACAGTGGTATAGTAAGAAAAAACGACAATACAGAACAGATATTTTTATTCGTCAACGCTCATACAGGAGTTCATATGCGAAAGATATTACGCCCAACTTTATTAGTAACTCTACTCGCAACTCAAGCCAGCATGTTCGCTATAACATCCGCACATGCAGAGGAATCTATTCAGCCTGCTGAGCCTGAGATCGTTATTCGCAATGAGGATAACAAAACTTTTTACGAATATCGTGTGAATGGCGTTCTAAAAGAAATTAAAGTCGTTCCAAAGATTGGCCCTACTTATTATTTAGTGCCTCAGGATGGCAATGCCTGGATCCGCGAAGATCGCTCACAAGTCCTTGTGCCTAGCTGGGTATTGTTCGAGTGGTAGCACTTCCCTCTTAACGTCCTCCTTGCCAAGCCCAACAATTTATTTGCGTTAATACCTTTGCTTAGTATGAATATTCTAATTTATCAGCGTATCGTTGGTGGTGAATTAAGAATTTGTGGAAATTAAATCCACAGCGCTGAGATACTTACAGAGAAAAGGATACTATCATGGGCACTATCAAATCTTACCAAGAGCAAGTTCAAGACATCGTTGAAAAAGCAATCGCTACTGTTGAAGAGCAGCACAAAGCACTTGCAGCTGCATCTTTCGAGTACATCGAAAAGCTATACAAGCTAGACACTGTAAAAGCTAAGCACGACGAAGTTTCTGACATCGCTTATAGCAAAGCACGTGAAGTAAACAAGATCGTTGCTGACTACGCTTCAGACATCATCTCTAAAATCGAGAAAGAAGAAGCAGCTCCAGCAAAGAAGGCACCAGCTAAAAAAGCAGCAGCTAAAAAAGCACCAGCTAAAAAAGCAGCACCAAAGAAAGAAGCTGAAACAGCTTAGCTTACTCTAGAGTTTTAAAAACAACGCTGCTATACCAACCCCTTTAGCAGCGAAGTTTCACCCGCC
This sequence comes from Oleiphilus sp. HI0061, assembly GCF_001635675.1. Lineage (NCBI taxonomy): Bacteria > Pseudomonadati > Pseudomonadota > Gammaproteobacteria > Oceanospirillales > Oleiphilaceae > Oleiphilus > Oleiphilus sp. HI0061. The sequence goes on from NZ_LWFE01001031.1 coordinate 7,104, forward strand.
CTGTTTATCAGATACTAATCTAATTAAACTTGGTGGGTATTTTTTTGCCTCAAAATCCAGGCAGCAAATTTCAACGCTGCTTTGCAAGATGGCCAAGAATATGGCGAGATAACTCTTCGTATTTTTCTTGAATAACCCAGTGGCCCGCTTCCATCTCAATAACCTCATACTCAGCACTAACCAAGTCACGCGTACCCACAACCCCCGAGCGCTTTAACGCTACATCCTGATTACCCCATATAAAAGTCGTTGGTACATCAACTTGTCCAATGTTTAAACCGACATCAAATGCTGGAAAGTTTGCGCGATACCAGTTTAAAGCGCTCGTTAGTGCATGCTCTTGTTTGAGGATATTTAAGTAGTGTTCAGTTTCTGCATCCTCATGACTAGTCCAAACAGCTCGCAATTTTTCATAATCATTTTGAGCTAAGACATATTCGGGTATGGTCTTTTTCTGAAAGAAGCGAATATAGTCACTTGATTCGTATTGATCCGGATCTTCTCTGTAGGCCTTTCCGAAAGAATCAATATGAGGCACTGAAATAGCCACATAACTGATCACACGATCGGGATAGTCAGCCGCGAGCTTCCAACCCACACCAGCACCCCAATCATGGCCCACTAAGTGAAATTTCTTTATCCCTAGATTATCAGCAATCTGTAACACATCAGAAACCAGGTAATCTAATTCATACGACTTAAGCTCGCCAGGTCTAGCGTCTGAACTATAGCCACGCTGGTTGGGGGCAATAGCGTAGTAATCTTTGGTCGCAAGCTCATCCATAAGCTTATCCCACATAACCGCAGACTCAGGAAAGCCATGAAGTAATATAACCGGCGTATTTACCTTATCGCCACGAACATTTACCGAGAATTTCATGCCATTGGCATCGACTGTTAAATAGCCTTCAGGGTCCCACTTTGGCAGGTCACCTTTAGCAAGGCGCTTTACATACAAGAAGCTTACACTGACAACACATATCAGCAGACCCAAAACAGTTAGCGCGGCTTTTTTTCTAATTCTCATAATCAACCTATCTTAAGGAACTCATATAACCTTACCCACAAAGAACAAACACTCTGTGAGATGGACATTTATTTGGTCAGTTAGAGTAATGCCAATTCAGACTTAAAGAGAGCCACAATAATGAGAAATGAATCTTACCGGTGGGTAAATTACCTAGATTGAAGCCTTTCAATAATGCCCATCATTTTATATGTCAGGAGTGCTGCCGAAAATTCGTAAGCATGAAAGCCTTTGATTGGTGCGAACTCGGTAATATCGAAACCGATGATTTCGCATTGTTTTGCGACTGACTCAAATAAGGACAATGTTTGATACCAGCCAAGCCCACCTGGCACGGGCGTGCCTGTTGAGGGAAATACGGAAGGGTCCATGCCATCAATGTCTAGCGTAAAGAACACTTTGCTCGGGAAGTTATCAGGCAAATCTATTTTTTGGATATTTTGGGGCACTAAAATGTCCGCATCGATATGACGTACACCGTGTGCTTTGCGAGTCCGCATTTCTTCTTCGCAGTACGCGCGAATACCCAGCTGAAATAAAGGGACACCCAAATCAACGATGCGTTTCATTACGGAGGCGTGGCTATACGGGTTGCCTTCGTACGCTTCGCGCAAGTCGGCATGGGCATCGATTTGCACCACACCAAAGTCATCTATGCCAGCATCCAGAAGCCCTTTAATAATGCCATAGGTCACCGTATGTTCGCCGCCTAAGCCAATAGGGAAACCACCGCGCTCAATTATATTTGTTGTGGCAAGTGCGATGTTTGCAATGACTTGCTCTGCACTTCCTGCCATGTCGACAGGAGGGTGAGTATAAATACCTTTCGTACTAGGATTACTTGTACCGTCCCAAGTTTCAAGCTGCCAGGAAGCTTCTAAAATAGCCGCTGGACCTAAGCCTGTGCCGCCGCCGTAAGAAACAGACTCCTCATAGGGTATGGGCAAAATATGAAAAAAGGCGTCTTCAGGTTTAGGGTGTTTAAACTCTGAACCTAAAAAAATGGGATAGCCAGGCGCTGCGAGTTGGTCAAATTCGTTTGTGTCTAAATCCATGCTCTATGCCCCTTATGATAAACGGTTTTTGAAGTCGTCATAGCCGAACTCTTTGACTATTCGAAGCGTATCAGTTTCTGAATTCCAGATCGCGATAGCCGGTAAACCAATGCCATTAAAGGTATTGGTTTTGACCATGGTGTAATGTGTCATGTCGTCAAACATCAGTCTTTGGCCAATGCTTAAGGGCTCTTGAAAACTGTAATCGCCCATGACGTCACCCGCTAAACAAGTCTGCCCGCCTAAACGATAGTTATAAGTAAATTCATCACTTGCTCCGGCACCAAAAATATCAGCTCGATAAGGCATTTCAATTGTATCAGGCATATGACAGGTGGCAGAGGTGTCCAGAATCGCAAGATCAACAGTATTGTAGGTAAGGTCTAGTACCTCTGATACTAATACTCCTGTGTGAATTGCAATGGCTTCACCTGGCTCTAAATAAACTTGCAGTTGGTAGCGATCTTGAAATAGTTTGATGCGTTCGATCAAAGCGCCAACGTCGTAGTCTGGATGGGTAATATGATGTCCGCCACCAAAATTCACCCATTCAAGCCGAGGTAGAATGTCAGCAAATTGTTTTTCAATTTCGGCAAGTGTTCTATCAAGCGCGTCAAAACCTTGTTCGCATAAGGTATGAAAGTGTAAACCGCTTATACCATCCAGGCTACAATCTTTAAACGCCGATCTTGGAATCCCCAGACGTGAGCCTGGCGCACAAGGGTCGTAGATCGGTGTTGTGCCCTCGGAGTGCAAAGGGTTGATCCTTAAACCGAACTCTAAGTCAGGCCGAGCCTGTTTGGCTCGTTTGGCATTCTCTTTAAATCGCTCCCACTGACCGAACGAGTTGAACACGACGTGTTTCGAGATTGCCATAATCTCTTCTAAGTCATGCTCAGTGTAGGCGGCTGAAAAGGTATGAACCTCTTGACCCAAGTCTTTGCCACCGAACTCTTCATAGCCTAAACGTGCCTCGTGCAAACCACTGGCACAAGTGCCTACCAGGTATTTGTTGATAAGCGGCGCGAGGCTAAACATAGAGAAAGCCTTAAGCGCCAATAATATTTTGGCGCCCGACTTTTCCTGTACCTCGTTCAGTATTTTAAGGTTCTTTTCTATTGCGACTTCATCCACGACAAAGCAAGGAGAAGGCACCCGTGCTGGGTCGAACGCTTCAAAGGTTTTTGCTTTAACCATGCCTATTTCCTACCAACGTCTAAGCAAATAGAACTAAGCATTAGATCAAATCAAACCCTGGGTTTTCAATGACTTTCCACGATAAGCCATAGGCATTCATATCACTCATAAAGGCGTCTGGATCAAGCTGCTCCATATTCCAGACACCGGGCTTCATCCAATGGCCTTCGATCATCATTTTCGCACCAATCATCGCTGGAACTCCTGTGGTATACGAGATCGCTTGAGATTGAACCTCTTGGTAGCAGTCTTGATGATCTTTGACGTTGTACAAATAAACTGTTTTCTCTTTGCCATCTTTAAGGCCACGGACCACACAACCGATGCAGGTTTTACCCTTAGTGCGAGGGCCTAGAGTAGACGGGTCTGGTAGCAAGGCTTTCAGAAACTGGATAGGTACAATTTCCTGGCCTTGGAATTCAATCGGCTCAATTCCTGTCATCCCAACATTCCCTAAGACCTCTAGGTGTTTGAGATAGCTATCGCCAAAACTCATCCAAAATTGCGCACGCTTAATTGAAGGGTAGTGCTTGGTTAAGGACTCAAGCTCTTCATGATACATTCGGAAAATATTGTAGGTGCCTACGCCATCTGGGCAGGTGAAGCTCTGCTGTGTCGACATGGCAGGCGTCGCTACAAACTCACCATCTTCCCAATGGCGGCACTCTGCGGTGACTTCTCTAATGTTGATTTCAGGGTTGAAGTTTGTCGCGAAGGGGTAGCCGTGATCACCACCGTTTACATCGATAATGTCAAGATAGTGGATCTCATCGAAATAGTGTTTGGCAATATAGGCAGTAAACATGTTGGTTGCACCTGGGTCAAACCCTGAGCCCAGCAATGCCATCAAGCCTGCTTTCTCAAAACGTTCTTGATATTCCCACTGCCATTTATACTCGAATTTTGCCGTATCTAATGGTTCGTAATTCGCCGTATCAAGGTAGTGAACACCCGCTTCCAAGCAGGCATCCATGATCGTCAGATCCTGATAAGGCAAGGCAACATTAATGACCATAAACGGTTTAACTTTCTCTAAGAGCGCGACTAATTCAGGAACCTTATCGGCGTCAACCTGAGCCGTTTCGATTGTCCGCTGATAGTTTTCTTGTATCTGCTTGGCGATTGCTTTGCACTTAGATTCTGTCCGGCTAGCAAGCGTAATCTCGGTAAAAATATCGGGTAATTGAGCGCATTTTTGCGCAACGACTTGACCGACGCCACCAGCGCCGATAATCAATACTTTTGCCATAGTCATAGTCCTGTTCTTTCAGTTGTTACAATAATCTTATTCAATAATATAGCCTTAGCTAAGCGCTATTACGGCTCAATGTTCTCTCTCGTAGTAGGTGTAACCTTGCATACTCGAGTTAAAGGTTTTGATCATCTGCTGACGCTCTCGTGCTGTAATTCGTCCTTCTTTTACCGCTCTCTCAGCCGTATTTCGGTAGTTGAGCATCATATTTTTAGGTTGATACTCTACATAGCTGAGTACGTCAGATATGGTGTCTCCATGAATTTCTTTAACGAAATCAAAGCTGCCATCAGCGTTCAGACGCACGCTGACGACATTAGTATCGCCAAACAAGTTATGCAGATCACCTAAGGTTTCCTGATAAGCGCCGACCAGAAACACCCCCAAGTAATACTCTTCACCTTCTTTAATCGGGTGTAATGGGAGTGTTTTTGCTGTGCCGAATTCGTTGATAAATTTATCAATTTTTCCATCGCAGTCACAGGTTATATCCGCCAGCACTGCCTGACGTGTTGGCGTCTCATGCAGCCTGTGAATTGGCATAATCGGAAACAGTTGATCAATCGCCCATATGTCTGGCAGCGATTGAAATAGGCTAAAGTTTCCATAGTAGATATCTGCCAACGATAGCTTAAGGTCTTCCAGGTCTGGTGGCGTTTTATCCATTGTATCTAACAGGTCTGCGATACAATGAAGAACATCGAGAAATAAGTTTTCTGCGATTGATCGCTCTCTTAATGAGAGCTGCCCACGCTTGAATAAAGCACGCACTTCATCACGATAAAAATGCGCATCGTTATAACACTCCTGTACTCGCCGTGGCGATAGGTAGTCTTTTATCTCACGAATCTTTGTGAGTAGTTGATGCTCCTCAGGCGATGGTTCGGGCAGACTGATTGGTTCAAAAATATTGGTATCTAGAATATTGAACAGCAGAATTGAAGAGTAAGCGACAGTTGCTCGCCCAGATTCCGTGACAATCGTTGGGTGAGGAATATTATGGTCGTCCAAGGTTTGCTTGAGAGTATCGACAATATCTTCACAATATTCTTCAAGCGTGTAGTTACGACTTTTATCGTCATTGCTTTGTGCGCCGGTATAATCAACCGCTAAGCCACCACCCAAATCTATATGGGTTAATTCTGCACCCTCACTCATTAGGTCAGTAAAATAGCGGCAGGCTTCTACGACACCACTTCGAATATCATGAATGCTGGGGATTTGTGAACCTAAGTGGCAGTGCAATAATTCGAGGCAGTGCAGCATGTTCTCTTGCTTTAGCTTATCAACCACATCGATAAGTTGTGTGCTAGTTAGACCAAACACACTGCGATCACCGCTCGTTGAATTCCAATGCCCACTGACTTGAGAGGTCATTTTCACCCGCACACCAATGTGGGGTTGAATGTTCATTTGGCGGCTCAATCTTATAATAATGGGCAGCTCGGTTAAGGTTTCAATCACAAAAAAGCATAGGAAGCCCAGTTTGGTTGCTTGTAAACCAAGCTCAATAAACTCTTCATCTTTATAGCCGTTACAGATAATCAAACTGCCCGGCTCTTCAAGTGTCGATAGCGCAGCAATCATTTCAGGTTTACTGCCGACTTCAAGGCCATGCTTGAAACGAGCACCAAAACTGGCAATCTCTTCAACAACCTGCGCTTGTTGATTTACCTTGATCGGATAAACACCCCGATAAGGTGATTGATAGTTTAACTTTTCTATCGCCTCAGCAAAGGCATCATTTAGGCGCTTAATTTGAGCATCTAGAATATTTTCGACTCGCAACAAAACCGGCATCTGAAGGTCCCGATCGATCATTCCTTCTACAATGTTCATCAAAGGAATAGAGACATTCAAGGTTTTCGCCGTGACACAGCCTTCATCAGAAACTCCGAAGTAGTCATTACCCCAGTGATCTATACCGTACCGGTCGATGTTCTGCTTAATTTTACTCGGTTTATCTTGTTGCTGATCCAATACTAGCTCCTGAATCGTTGTTATCGTTTGATGCGAAGAAGTCGACTTACTCGCTTTCAATAGTTGGTAGCTGTCTCTTCCACTTAAGCTTCTTCTCTATCGAAGATATAACCATGCCAGCGATATCTTTACGTGTCGCTGTCTCAATGCCTTCAAGACCTGGGGAAGAATTCACCTCAAGCAATAACGGACCGGAATCAGACCGTATAATATCAACGCCAGCAACCTGAAGACCTAATACTTTAGCAGCCTTCACTGCTAATGCTCTTTCTTCTTTGGTTATTTTTACGATTGACGCCGACCCGCCTTGATGGATATTCGCTCTGAACTCACCAGGGGCTGCTGAGCGCTCTATTGAAGCAACAACTTTTCCATCAATAACAAAACATCGTAAATCTTTGCCATTTGCCTCTTTAATAAATTTTTGCACAAGCAAGTTAGCCCTCAAAGACTTGAAGGCGTTGATAACACTTTCTGCTGCTTTTTTTGTTTCGGCCAGAACGACACCTCGCCCCTGTGTGCCTTCAAGAAGTTTCACGATCAAGGGTGCGCCGCCCACCATTTCAATGAGGTCATTTGTGTCTATTGGTGAGTTAGCAAAACCAGTCGTTGGAATATTGATGCCACTCTTGAGCATGAGTTGCAAAGAGAACAGTTTGTCTCTGGACTGTGAAATTGCAGCTGAGGAGTTCGTTGTATAGATCCCCATGCTTTCAAATTGGCGAGCTAATGCGGTTCCGTAAAATGTCACGCTAGGTCTTATTCTTGTAATGACAGCATCCAAATCATTAAGTATCGTTCCTCCGCGATAATGCGCTTCAGGTTCCAGTGCATCCAGTTTCATATAGCATTGCTTAACATTGAGGAAAACCATTTCATGGCCTCGCTCTTCGCCAGCCTCCAGTAATCTCTGGTTGCTATACAGCTCTTCATTGCTTGCGAGCAGGGCGATCTTAAGACCACTCTTTTCAGGTTCCTTTTTTCCATAATATCCATCGATTGTTTCTTGTGAAATTGCACCCATCAAGTCTTCTTGTTCAGGGTCAACAAGCATCCGGCCTACCATAGCTTCTCTCCCAAGAAGCATTCTGAAACCCATGGAGTCTCTATTAGCAAGCGTTAACTCTACTTCCCAAATCATTTCACCAATTTTTAGTGGCGCT
>NZ_LWFE01001032.1:0-12950 GCF_001635675.1 Oleiphilus sp. HI0061
GGCGGGTGTTGCTTGCATGAAGTTTGCCTGATGCTTTATCAGCAAGCTTAATAAACGTCGACCATCACTACTATCCTGTTTCTTGGCAATAATGATTTTGGCGCCGACCCAGAGTGGCAAGTAGAGTTCAAGTACGGCAATATCAAAAGACAAAGTTGTTACTGCCATCAGGGTATCATCAGCCTGGAGCCCTGGCTTTTCGGCCATGCTGTGTAAGAAGTTCATGACGGAAGCATGGGGTACCACAACGCCTTTAGGCTTTCCGGTAGAACCGGAGGTATAGATGATATACGCAGCTGTATCCTCAGGGATTGTTACATCTGGGCAAGCTGTGTTCTGCTGTGATAGACGTTCAGAAATCAGATCGGTATTGAGTATGTGTGCAACAGAAGGCAGGCGCTTGATATGCGTTTCTTGAGTGACTAGGTGTTGTAAGCCCGAGTCTTCAATCATGTACGCCAAACGATCATCGGGGAAGTCAGGGTCAAGCGGGACATAGCTGGCGCCGACTTTCAATATGCCAATTAGGGCCGCGAGCATATGCTGAGAGCGGTCCAGGCACAAGCCAACGCGGTCCCCAACCGATACGTGCTCCTCTAATAGGAGCTGAGCCCACTGTGAGCTAAGTTCATCAAGCTGACGATAGCTTAAGACTTCCTGCTCAAATATGACGGCATCTTTTTCGGCAAATTGTTGAGCTTGATGATGAAGGTAGTGACCGACAGTGCGAGGGGCGTTGGCTTGTTCTTCATGCCAGAAATGGTGCGTACCTAGGCTACGAGTAAGTAAATATTCATAATCGTTAATAGGGCTGAGTTCCAGCTCGCTGAGTGACTGGTTTAGATTAAAACTACACTGGGTTAGGAGCCAGATATATTCATCGATTCGGGCTTTGATTGACTCTTCCAGGAATAGGTCAGTATTGTACTGGCACTCGATTGTGAAGTGGTCACCGTAGTCGGCGACATTCATAAACTGTTCAAAGTTTTCATAAAACCTTGGGTTTGAGTGGAAACTACATTTTAGCTCGTGAAAATCTAGATGTTCGTCTTCCAAGCCTGTATCAAAGTTGTAAAGCAGGGGTAAAAGTGGAATTCTTGAAGGATCCCTTGCAATGGGTAGCTCTCGAATCAACTCCCCAAAGGTAAAGTTCTGATGTTCAAAAGCGTCTAGAATCTCTTCACTAATTTCGTGTATTGCTTGAGCAACTGATATAGAAGGATTTAGCTCACTGACGATAGGAACTGTCGAAACACAATGACCAATCAAAGAATTCGGAGCGATACCGGGTTGTGCTGCGGTTGGCATTCCTACTGCTAAAAAGGACTCTCCTGTCCAGCGCTGCAAGGCAATAAAATAGATCGCCATTGTATAAGCGCTTAGGCTGCATCCTATGCTGGCTGCACTTTTCTTAATTTCAGTGATTAGATCTAGGTCGACATCAACATCTATTCGGCGCGCATTGAAGGTTCTATTCTTGGGGCGGTCTTTATCTAATATAAGCTCGTAATCGGGAATTCTTTTTGAAAATTTATCTAGCCAATATTGTTTGTCCTCGTTCTCTGAAGATTGACCTGCAAAATCAACAAAAGAGTATGCTTCTTCTAAATCAGCCGAATTTCCCTTTACGGTGCTATTGTAAAAGGCTGACAAATCTGCGATCACGATGCCAAGAGACCAGCCATCACAAATAATATGATGAGCAGTGAATATCAGGTAGTGACAGGTATCCGACTCTTTCAGTAAGCGAACTCTGAATAAAGGGCCATTGACTAGGTCCAGAGGCTCGCGGGCTTCGCTTTCAATAAGTTCTTCAAGAGCTTGTTTTTCAATATTTTCTAAGCCGCATTGAATTTCCTGATAGTCGAATACTCTAAAGCTTGTGCCATCTTCAGAAAAACTGGCTCTGAGAGCATCATGCCTTGCAACGGTTAGCTCAAGTGCATTGATGAGAGCAGGCACTCTGAGCTCTCCTTTAAACTTTAAGGTAAAGGATTCGTTAAAAGCACTTGAAGCCTTTGGATCCATCAGGACAGACGACCATATTTCAAGTTGTGCTGCCGTGGACGGAACCGATTTTATCAGGGTCGGTTTTTGATCAGCAAAGGGGTCGAAATCTACCGAAACAGATTGTATGGTCTTGATTTGGCTGGTCATTAGTTTTGCTCTAGCATTCTGTATTTTCCAGGTTGTTCAGGGTCCTTTATGAACCATGCTGGCTTTCCTTGGGAATCTTTTCCTAATCTAGCTCCTGGAACTGGCGGAGTGTTTTGCAATGGCGCCGTTTCTTCAGTGTTTTGGGTGTTCGTGTTTTTGCTAGGATCGAGCTCGGGAAAGAATCCTAACGACAGCATTTCGTCGACGGCTTCCTCAAAAGCTTTAATGATTGCAGCGATATCTTCATCACTATGAGCTGTGGTAAGGAAACATGGGCGTGCATCCCATATATGGATTCCTTTTTCTCTCAACAGCGTAAATATTAGTTCCTCGTAAGCGATATCTTGGGGAATTTTAAAACGGAATAGGGACTGGCAGTTCACGACTTTGATCGGAGCATGTCGTTGGCTTGCGTACAGGTTCATTTGCTCGACCATTGCAGCGGTCTTGTTGCCCAAATCCTGCTGTATGCTAGGCTCGGCTATTAGTTTATCTAATACTGCATTTGCTGCAGCCATCGCGAGTGGGTGGCGTACAAAGGTTCCCGCAAAGTAGGTTACGCCAACTTCGGGCGATGAGTCATCACCATATCGCCATTGGCCACCATCTAAGGCGTCCATATACTTGGACTTGCCTCCAATAACACCAATTGGCATACCTCCACCGATAATCTTACCGTAGGTTGCGATATCTGCTGGAATATCGAAATGGCCTTGAGCTCCTCGTGGTCCGAGGCGGAAACCTGTAATGACTTCATCGAATATAAGGGCCATCTCATTTTGATCGCATAAGCTCCTTAACTCTTGAACGAACTCTTTAGGCTGAAGTTCTGGGTTTCGGCTTTGTACAGGTTCGATCAGAACAGCAGCGATGTCATCGGCGTTTTCTTCGATATACTTTAAAGACTGTGGGTCACCGTAGTCTAGAATCATTGTGTTGGCGACGGCCTCTCCAGGAATACCGGCGGCTGCTGGTAACGGTAGGCCATTCGAACCTCGATGGACGATAACCTCATCATTGATTCCATGATAGTCGTTTTCAAACATGACGATATGTTCTTTGCCTGTCACTGTGCGCGCTAATCGTATGGCGCCAAGTACAGCTTCAGAACCAGTATTACAGAAAGCAACACGCTCTAGTTGAGTTAACTGGCAAAATTTCTTGGATACCTTTTCAGTTAAGGGGTTCTGGGGGCCGATTTCGTAACCGGTTTCTAGCTGTTTGGCAACGGCCGAGCGAATAAATTCAGCACCATTGCCAAAGAAATTTGAGCCAAAGCCACAGGTGACGTCAATCAAACAATTTCCGTCGATATCCCAAAGGTGTGCGCCGGCAGACTTCTCGACAACAATAGGGTAAATAACCTCTTTCAGTTTATCTCGAAACCCGGAGACTACTCGAGGGTCCGCGAGCTGGGAGCGGTTTGCTTGAGCGAAGTCTTTAGACTTTGAAAACTTGGCATTATAGCGCTGACTAAGCTTTTCCAAATTCTGCTGTTGATCGGCACTGAGCTCATTTGAGCGCTTAACGTTAATACGGGTGCCCGCACCAAAGGGTTTTTTGTCTTGAGTATCGCTTAGCTCCGCGGTGCCGGAGGTTTGTGTAGTGGCAGGTACTGAAGCTTGAACTGGCGCTCCTGCTTGACCCTGGCTTAATTGGTTTAATAAAGCAATTTGACTGTTTACCAATTGAAGTTGCTGCGAAAGCAAACTGTTTAAAGGCGAGCCGTTTGCATTGGTGGTAGTCGCGTGACTTACTGGTAAAGGAGCGGAAACAGAAGGCGTGTCAATGTGAACAGGTGCTTGGTTCGGTGTTGCCACAGGCGCGCTAGTTAAGGCTCCGTCGCCCTCTAACTTTGTCGCTAGCTTATTGAATGAACTATATTCATTCATAAGTTGACGGAAGGTTACTTTGGATTTGAAGGTCTTTTTCAGTTTTAAGGCTAACTGCGTTAAGAATAGAGAATCGAGGCCTAATTCGAAAAAGGTTGCATCAGGATTGGCGTCGTTTAAGTCGATGCCCGAAGTATCTGAAAAAAGTGTTTTGAGTTGGCTGATCGCGTTTGTCGTCATGGTGTCGGCTTCTATATCATTAAATAAGTTGGTTCCAGATACTACTTGAGTCTCCTGAATTGAGACTGGGCTAGCGCCTAATGATGCAATATCGAGAAAGTTGTTATTCATGGCTGCAAACTGTTGTTGCAGCCCTTGGCTAAGTTGAGTCAGGTCGCCCAAGAAATTGGACTGATTACTGTCAAAGCTCTTACTAAGCTCTTGTTCTAGGTTGAAGGCGGAGTGACTGGCCTGTGGTGCTATATAGAAATCTTTATGTTCAAAGGCATAAGGAGGTAAAAACCCCATCGCTGGTTTTATCGGCCTGGCTAGTTTACGCCAGTCGACAGATAATCCCGTTTTCCATATATTGCCTAGGCAGGCGATAAATTGGCTATCTTCAGCTTCTTCTGTTGGCTTTGGTAGGGCCGTTATTATATTAAGGTCATCCTTATCTTCCAAGCATTGGCTAAGTAAGTGAGACGCAACACGTCTTGGGCCGCAATCTATAACAATAAGGTTTGACCACTTGCTTAGCTTTTCAGTGCCACCTTTGAACTGTACCGGAGCTACTATCTGGCTAGCCCAGTAGCGAGTGTCGCTTGCTTGTTCATCTGTAATCCAGTCGCCGCTGACACAGGAAATAAATGGGATACTGGGCTTTTTGCAATGAATGCCCTTGAGCTCTGTGATGAAAGCCTGCTCGGCAGGGATCATCATTGGCGAGTGGAAAGCGTGCGAGGTTCTTAGCTTTGTGCAATGAATACTGGCCTTCTCCAGTGCTTCTTTTGCTTGTTCAATATGAACATCTTCACCAGAGAGAGTGAGTGATTCAGGAGTATTTTGAGCTGAAAGAACAACACTATCCGGAATTAAGTGCTTGATTGCGTCAAAGCTGCTTTCTACGGCTAACATGCTACCACTCGCCTGTCTTTGCATGACTCTGCCGCGCGTTAAAACTACTCTAATTGCCGTGTGTAAATCGAATACCCCAGACAAGGTTGCCGCAGCTAGTTCACCAATGCTGTGTCCCATCATTCCGTCGGGTTTGATACCAAGCTCCATTAAACTTGATGCAATAGCATAACCCACCGAAAACAATGCTATTTGCGTGTTCTCAGTAAGGTGAAGGCTTGGATCATCCGAGAATAGGATATGTATGAGATCGACGTTAAATTCGTCTTTGCATATCTCGATGCAGTTATCCAAATGTGCTCTAAAGAGCGGAAGTTCATTGTAGAGCTTCTTACCCATACGATTAACTTGAGTTCCTTGTCCAGGAAACATAAATATAATCTTTGGGTCCTTTGTAGGCGCGTCTGAAGCATTCTTAGTGAACTGTGATAGTTCACTAAGAATGCTGTCTCTAGTTGTTCCTAATATAGCTTGTCGATACTTCAATGCTTGTCGGTGAAAGCAGTAGGTGTTTTTAAGGTGATCGATATCTGTGTCAGTATTTTTTAGTAGAAATGTTTCAAGTTGCCTAGCTTGATCAGCGAGTGATTTGGGTGAATTTGCACTAAGACACAGTGGTAGTTTTGTTGGTGTCTGTGCAGAAGCAGTTGCCGGCTCAGCGTCATACCCAGAGATAATCACATGAGCATTGGTGCCTCCTATGCCAAATGAGCTGATACCTGCATATCGCTGGCCAATTTCCTGTTTCCAAGTAGCGGTGGTTGTAGCGACAGAAAACGGTGAAGACTCTAGCCTTAAGTCAGGGTTTGGTGATGTGAAATTAATACTGGCCGGAATCTGTCCTTTCGATACAGATAGTGCAGACTTTATTAAGCCCGTGACACCGGCTGCTGCAGTTAAATGCCCCAGGTTGCTTTTGACGGATCCTAGTAGGCACTGAGCTTCAGGTATTTTAGAGTTTTGTTCAAAGACTGCTTTCAGGGCCGATACTTCGATAGGGTCACCAATGGGGGTAGCGGTTCCGTGAGCTTCTATGTACCCTATCTTATCTGCAGTGAGTCCAGCATCTTGTTGTGCTGCCAGAATAACGTTTTTCTGACCCTCTTCGCTTGGGGCTGAAAAGCTGCCTTTTTGAGCGCCATCATTGTTGACTGCTACACCTTTGATAACGGCTGTTACTCTATCTTCGTCTTCGATAGCGTAATCGAGTCGTTTTAGAACGACCAAACCGCCACCATCACTAAACACAGTGCCGTTTGCCTCGCGATCGAAGGGGCGCGTATGACCGTCATGAGACTTGATACTTCCTTCTTCGGGGATATGAGGTTGTTCTTGCGGGAAGGAGAGAGAAGCGGCTCCAGCAATGGCGACCTCGCATTCGCCAGAGCGGAGAGCTTCAACAGCCTGGCACACCGCTACCAGAGATGTCGAGCAGGCAGTCTGAATGTTGACTGCAGGGCCGTTTAAGTTAAGTTTGTGCGCAATTCGTGTTGCGGTGTAATCTTTTTCATTTGCGACCATAGCTTGTAAAGCGCCATAGTCAGCGAGCTTTTCAGGGTTTTTTAAAACATTTTCTAAATAGTATGAATTATTACCGGTACCACAGAAGACGCCAATACGTCCCGGAAATTCGTCAGCAACAATTCCAGAGTCTTCTATGGCGTGCCAAGCTAGCTCGAGCATAATGCGTTGCTGTGGATCTATAAACTCGGCTTCAATTGGTGAAATTCCAAAAAAACTCGCATCGAGAGCAAGAGGCTCTGCAATGATACCTCGAGTGTTAACTTCACCATCTGCTGACGTGGGTGCAAATACATGCAGGCTTTCTTTTTCTGCTAGCAAGTTCTCCCAAAATTGTGGAAGGTTATTTGCGCCAGGTGCATTAATGGCCATGCCTATAATAGCGATGTCACGAGAGCCATCTTTGCGGGAGTTAGTATTTCGTGTCTGATAGTTGTTAGTTCTCACTTGCTTACTAAGATGATTGATAAACGAGTCTATCGAAGCGTATTGAAAAAGCTTATAGGCGGGTATATCTAGCTGAAAGCTTTCATATAGCTGAACTGATAACTGGTTCGCCATGAGTGATGTCATGCCTACATCAACCAGACTTTTTGATGTGTCGATATTGTCGTTACCAAGCAAGGAATAGATCATTGAGCTTAGTGACACTTTATCTGGCACAGCTATTAGCTGCTCTTTCTGCATGCTTGAAACCTGCTCAGCTAACTTACCTTGATTGGCGTGATACTGGGCGAGCATACTCTTGCGGTCGATTTTCCCTGAAGGCGTTGTCATCAGTGCATCGCTGAACAGAAAATGAGACGGCTGCATATAGGCAGGTAGCTCTTGCGTGAGGTATGCTTTGAGTATTGAAGCATCCTCAGAGTTGCTTACAATAAAAGCAATAATCGATTTTTGCGCTTCGCTCTCTGAAACTGTTACAGCTGCATTGGAGACACTCTCATGCTTCATTAAACAGGCTTCAATTTCCGATAACTCAATACGATAGCCACTAATTTTTACTTGGTTATCAGTTCTACCTGAATAAACTAACTGGCCCTTATTATCTGCTGAGACCAAATCCCCTGTACGATAGCAAAGTTGTTCTTTGCCATTGATCGTCATAGTGACAAAGCGTTTGTTTGTCTCTATCGAATTATTTATGTAACCAGTAGCTAAAACTGGGCCGCTAATATAGAGCTCTCCTACTTCTCCAGCTCTGACATTTTGGCCATTATCATTCAATATATTAAGTTTCGCGTGAGGTAATGCGCTACCAATTGGGGGTATTTCCGGCCAATCGCTGGCAGGGGCTCTCATGATAAGTTCGCTTACCACATGAGACTCTGAAGGGCCGTATTGATTTGACAAGCTTGTCTTAGGGAGCTGTTCGAAGATAGACCTAATATCCTCAGTGATAATTAGCTGCTCGCCCGCGGTGATAACTTCTTTCAAGGACTTCGGCACGATGTTTAGTCGAACAAACCATTGCATCAGGTTTTTCAAGGCGACATAAGGCATGAAAATTCGTTCGATTTGATGTTCGAGTATATATTCAGCAAGAGACTTAAAGTCTTGTTTGATCAGTGGGTCAAGAGTGTATAGCGTTGCGCCAAGTGATAAGCTAGAAAAGATTTCCTGGAAAGATACATCAAAACTGAGCGAGGAAAATTGCAAGGTCTTAGGGGCGTAGTTTTCGTTGTAATGAGCATTCTGCCAGTCGATCAGCTTATTTAGAGGGCCATGGGGCATCGCGACGCCTTTGGGGCGCCCTGTTGAACCCGAGGTATAGATTAAATAGGCAGCAGTCGATTCTTCTAGTTGAGCGCTATCGATGCCAAAGTTCTTAAATGCTTGGGACTTATTTGCTAGGACCTGTTCTAAGGTTTCTTCTGTAGGGAATGTTTGACTAAAGTTAATTGATTTGGTCGACTTCGGCGCAAATTCACATACCCTATCACATAGCACAAAGCTCGCATTCGCGTTTTCCAGCATGTATGCCAATCGATCGTTGGGGTAGATCGGGTCAAGAGGAATGTAGGCACAGCCATAGTCCAGCAACGCGATCATACTTGCTATCGCCAAGGGTTTCGATTCGAAATATAGACCAACGTAGCTACCTTGTTCTAGCTCCAACTGTTTGAGCCTGGAATTGATTCCTGCAACAAGCTGCCCGAGTTCAGCATAGCTTATCGAGACTTGATTATCTTGAATCGCTATTGACGTGGGGATAGAGTCAAAGTTTTGTTTGACCGTGTCGATGAAATTCAAGCTGACCTCTTTGCCTTGGGTGTTAGAGTTTATATAATTATTGCAGTGTCACTTACTTCTGAGTGGGAAGCTAGAGATTGAAGCAGTCTATTTCAAGGTAATTTCCTTTAATATCGATCTATTGATACTTCTTTAGTCACTAAAGTTTAAACGGCGTTCTTCTATGCCTTACCCCTGTAGCGGAATAAACTGAGTTAGCGATGGCTGGTGCGATGATTGGCACGGCTATTTCACCAATTCCACCAGGATCAACATTGCTAGGAATTACCTCAATGTATATTTTTGGTGTTTCATTTATTTTAATCAGGGGGTAATCATCAAAGTTATGTTGCTCAATGCGGTTGTTCTGTATTGTGATTGAATGACCTAACGAAGCATTTAATCCATAGAGAATTCCGCCTTCTATTTGAGCTGTCACTGAGTCTGGGTCGATAACGGTGCCGCAATCAACGACACAGTGGATTTCCGTAATTGTAATGCCTTCTTTGTTCTTGTTTAGCAGAACTGTTAATGCAATATAGCTTCCGAACCCTCTATTAAAGGCGATGCCAATATATTCTCCTTTGCTAAGATGCCAGTTCCATTTACTTACCTCTTTTAACTTTTCTAAAAGCCTCTTTGAACGGTCATCGTGTCGAAGTAAATTTTGTCTAAAGAGAAAAGGGTCTGTGTTTTCGTAGTGAGCTATTTCATCTATAAAGCTTTCAGTTGCAAAAACATGATTTGAATAGGCAACGGAGCGCCAAGAACCAATAGGGATACCGTGATCTAGCGTTTGAAAATAGAGTGACCGATTGGGAATATCGTATGGGAAGTCAATGGCACCACCACTTATTTTCCCCTCTGACGCCCCAGAAGCTGTGTGTCTCCAGTGAGTAATCTTCCCTTTGTCTATTTGGGATTCTATACGGTGAGATGAATAAGGTCGGTAGAAATCATTTTGTATATCCTCTTCTCTTGACCAGAGTAATTTAACCGGAAAGTTGAACTCTTTTGCAATGATGACAGCTTCGGTAACAAAGTCCTGCTCCAGTCGACGACCAAATCCTCCTCCTAAAAGAGTGGTATGAACTCTAACATTATCAGATATTCCAAGTTTACGAAGAACTTTTGAACTCCATTTACCAAGTTGTGTGTGGTATGCCTCTCTCGCTGCACCAAGGGCCATCATTGGATGTTGAGTTGGTGCCCATACGTCACAGCCATCATCGTGAATATGGGCGGTACAATTGATCGGCTCCATACAAGCATGAGCTTGATACGCGCTGTGATAATCAGCACTGATACCTTCTCCTGAAGGGAAGGCGTTGCCGAATTGTTTTACGAGCTTGCCAGTGTGACTTAAGGCATCAATAAAGTCTCTTTCTATCTGAGCTTGGTTTAGGTCATTATCTGTTTCGGAGTGCCATGTAATATTTAAGGTTGATAAGACATTTTTCGCTAGCCAATAGGACGTAGCTACAACCGCAACGGCGTTATTTAGCTTTACTATTCCTTTAACACCGGAGCTTAATTGCCTTGTAGTGGAGACTGACGCTAGTGTTGATTTAAATGTGGGGGCGTGAGTAATTGCAGCATAGTGCAAGTTTTCCAGCTCAGTATCGATACCATATTGTGCCTGTCCCTTGACGATGTCGTGAACGTTTAGGCTAGGGTTTTTGTTCCCTATAAAGTTAAATTCACTAGGTTTTTTAAGAGCAGGATTTTTAGGGGGGTGGAATGTGCTGGCCAGCTTACTCAAGTCGCCATAACTAATGTGCTTTCCTGTTTGCTGGTTTATAACTTGGCCATTTTTGGTGCTTAAACTTTGTTGATCAACCTCCCAAGTTTGGGCTGCTGCTTGTAGTAGCATGCCCCTGACACCTGCAGCCCCAGTTCGAAGAGGGAGCCATAGTGACTTGATTGAGCTACTTCCACTGGTTCGAAGTTGGGCATGCTTCGTGTCCGCGTCAGCCAGCTTGATTTCTATAGTTGACCATTCTAAATCTAATTCTTCCGCTATGATTGCGGGTATTGCATTAATGATTCCTTGCCCCATTTCGATTTTGGGTAAGGTAATGACAACTCGATTGTCTGTGTGAATACTTAGCCAAGCTTTTGGTGAAAATGCTAGGCTTTCAGTATTCCATTCATTACAGCCATTGAGAGAAATGCCAAGTGAAAGGCCTACACCGGCGCTAGTGGTTAGTTTTAAGAATTCTCTACGATTAGTATCCATAAGCTGGTATTCATAAACTATCTAAGGTTTGAAGAACATGAAATCCATATCAGAGTCTGCAAATGTAATTCGCCAATTTTTTATATCCTGTGCTTGCATTAGATTGCAGGCTTCACCTTTACAGTGAAGCATAAATAGATCACCATGAGGACGTTTTATAAAAAGTGACTTCTTCAATTCGTGTTCCATGTCCAGGTTGATGCCTTGATACATGATTGCATCAACATTTTTTTCTAAGGCTAACTTTTCACTTAGCTTGATTAGATCAGGGTAGTCTGAATCTGGAGCTAAGTAGTCACAAATTGCTAGAACCTGTTTTCCTTGCCACTCACTAATCATTGTAACCAAGTAGCTTGATAGGTTTTCTCCTTCGTATAGGAAGTGAATGTCGTAAGGGTGCTGTGATGGTGTTTCAATGTAGCGCCACTCAAAATACTCAGCATTCTTTCTAATGTTGAGTATTTTGAGATTATGTTCCTTGTTGTATAGGTATTCTAAATCCTTCTTATAATTCTCAACTTGGGATATCGGTTTTATCGTTTTTCTAGTTCTTACTAAGTGCTTTAGTCGAGTAAAAAAACGAACGCCCCAGGCTATTGTTGGATAAATTATAGTACCTTTTACCCCATGGCCTTGTTGGGTGCTAGAAAATCCTTTTGCTGTAAGAGGTTTAATATAGAAAGCTATATTTCCAAGATTGTACCAGTTCAATCTTGTAAACATCGCTTGAGCAGCTTGAGATATCCCTAGGCCTATAACGAAATCATGTTGATCCATGAGCTTTTTGATCAAAGCAACGCCTAGGCCTCTCATTCTCCATTTTTCATCGACCGAGAGGTCAATGGCACAGCACCCTGAGTAAACCTTATCGGCATAATTAACCGTACACTTTAAACCATACTGGGTGCCGACAACATCATTCCCGTCCCAAGCGATATATCGGGGGTTTTTGATGTTATTTGAAAATAGCCAATCGTTGTACTCGGGGGAGTGTCGCAAAGGGCTATTTACAAAAGCTTGTTTAAGGAATGAGTCGACACCTTCCGTTTCATTGTCTGTAACGGTTTCACGAATTCGATCCTTAAAACGCACGGCAAGCCTGTCAAAAACTTTTTGTTGATTGTTTTTCGTTTGGCTTTTTTTAGCACTCATCATTACCAACCCAAATCAACCTTGTCTATTAACTGTGCATGGAGGTGTAAATATTGAGTTGTTTTACGTTTGCTTTCAATATCATTGTAAATAAAGTCTGCTTGTTCAGTGCTCGTGTTTAATGCTTCTGCTAACTCTGATGATGGCTTTTCGTTGTTATAGAACCACAGCGCTACATCCATTTTGTTATATGGAAGAGCGAAGTAAAATTCGTCCTGCCCCTGGCTTAGGCTGTAGGTGTCGGTAGTGGGGGTGGCACTACAGATTTCTTCAGGCAGCCCTAGGTGACGAGCTAATTCATATACTTGTGTTTTATATAGGTGAGCAATTGGTTTGATGTCTGCTAAACCGTCTCCACCTTTGACAAAGAAGCCTTGATCATATTCAACTCGATTAGGTGTACCCACTACAGCATAGTTCAGCCGATCTGCATGGAAATAGTCCATATTTTTACGGATACGTTGCTTAAAGTTTGTTGCTGCTACAATTGTCAGGTACTCATTTAAACCCAAACGCTTTTGCTGCTGCTTGCCGGACGGGTCTTCAACGACAAGTTTGAAGTGGTTAATTTGTCCTTTAGCCCCTCCATCGATCACTATTTTATTTTTCCAACCTTCGCAATACTCTGGGAAGGTCTTTTTGATCGCTTGATCGCGCCATTCATAACAACCTATTGCTTCTAG
>NZ_LWFE01001033.1:0-6234 GCF_001635675.1 Oleiphilus sp. HI0061
AATATTGGGCCTTTTTGAAATTCAAACTCTCCTTTCGCGGCACGATATATTTCTGTGCCGGTTACATCGGAAGGGAGTAGATCAGGTGTGAACTGGATGCGTTGAAAGTTGCCTTCAATTCGATCGGAAAGTTCTTTGATTGCCTTTGTTTTTGCAAGCCCGGGCGCGCCTTCAACTAGTAAGTGGCCATCTGCCAAAAGGGCAATTAGCAATCGCTCGACCAAATGTGCCTGGCCAAGAATTCGTTTGCTGAGAGCTGTATTTAATTGATCAAATGCTGCATGTGCGCTCATAGTGCAATAACCTAGATAATATTTCTAAAAAAATCGAAGATTAAACTTAATAGATAGATGATTAATAAGCAATTTCCTGTCAATGAACTATTATTCATTTAACTAATGTAAGTTGTGAGCTTTGTTGATTGAAATGGCGGAAAATAATAATGAAGGTTATTGATACCACAAGTAAGAAAAAATTCATTTCCCAGATTAAAGACTCTGTTAAGGATAAGTTAGGTGTCAAACAGGGAGCGTTGGTTACCCAGTTTGTCGACCAGCTTTTCGCAAGCACGTTTATAGAGGAATTCGAAGACCGTAGAGTCTCGGATATGCTCGGCCTTGTTATGTCGGCATGGAAGTTTTCTTCATCGCACAAAGGTACAAAGGCGAAAATTGAGGTTTTTAACCCGAACCTTGAAGACCATAATTGGCAGTCACCCCATACTGTACTCGTGGTGCTTCAAGAAAACATGCCGTTTATTGTCGATTCGATCAGGCTAATCCTTTCTAATCGCATGGTCAAAATTCATAGTATTCAGTATGCAAATATCCGTTGCGAACGAGCAAAAAATGGTGATATTGAATCCCTTAAAAGTGGTGCCGCCGCAAAAGAATCAACCTGCAATGATGAAGCGCTTATATTTATCGAGATAGATCGGCATAGCGATTCAGCGTCTCAGAAGTCTTTGCTAAAGGCTATCAATGAAGTGATGTCAGACGTTTCAACGATGGTTGGCGACTATGAAAATATGCTTACCAAGAAACAGAGCTTGATAGAAAACCTAACCGAAAAGAATTATAAAACTATTGCGCCTGAAGACATTGAAGAGGGGCGCGAGTTTTTACGCTGGATGGGGGATGAACGCTTCATCTTCTTGGGTTGTGTAGATTATGACCTAAAGAAAGAGGGAAGAAGTGAAAGTTTCGACCTCGTTAAAGGAAGCGGCCTGGGGCTGGTTCATCGCTTTGTAGATTTTATCGAAAAGTCAGAACTGAACAAGTTGCCAAAAGCCTCTAAGCAACAAATTTTCGGTAGCAATTTGTTCTTTTTCTCAAAGGCTTCTCAGCGGTCCTCCGTTCATCGACCTGTTTATCCAGAGTGTGTTGGTGTAAAGCGTTTTGATAAAGATGGCAATTTAGCCGGTATCTGTTGTTTTATTGGCCTATACACCGCAAAAATGTATTCTGAATCGCCTGCAAACATTCCTTTGTTGCGGAATAAAATCAGCTACGTTTCTGAAAACTCGGGTTTAAATATACGGGACTATCGGGGCAAGGAGCTTCTGCAGTCTCTGATAGTTTTTCCACGGGAGGATCTGTTCCAGATTGATAAGGATGAGTTGCTCGACGTTATTATGGGAACCCTTTATATACAGGAGCGAAAGCAGACAAGGCTATTTATAAGAGAGGATATTTTTAGCCAGTTTGTCTCATGTTTGGCTTATGTCCCAAGAGAAATCTATAGCACGGATATTCGCCTTAAAATTCAGCGAATTTTACAAGATAGTTTAGGTGCTGCTGATACTGACTTTAATACATTTATATCTGAGTCAGTGCTTGCGCGAACCCATATTAACTTGCGTGTTGAACATTTTGACCGAAGTGCGTTTAACGTTGCTGACATTGAAGAGAAAATTGTTGCTGTAGCTCAGTCTTGGGAAGACGATCTAGAGCAATCTTTGTTTGATGCTTACGGCGAAGAGAAAGCAAATACTTATATCAACCGTTATAGATCCGCTTTTTCATCAAGTTATCGAGAAGAGTTTTCGCCTCGAAGAGCTGCGGTCGATATCGAGAATATAGAAAAGGTAAAAACTGAAAATACGATTGGTATGAGTTTTTATCGAACGATAGAAGAAAATGAAAAAGTCGTTCACTTTAAGCTTTTTCATGCTGATCAACCGATCCCATTGTCTGATGTCATGCCTATCTTCGAAAATATGGGGCTGAGAGTTATCGGTGAGAACCCTTACGAAAGTATTGATCGTGAAGGAGCTACGGTGTGGTTACATGATTTTATGTTGACGACAAGCGATCAGAAGCCAATTGATATTTCGAAGATTCGTGATAATTTCGAAGAGCTATTTATCAAAGTGTGGCAGGGAGACGCAGAGAATGACCGATTTAATAGGTTAATAATCAGTGCCTATATGAATTGGCGTCAAATCGCGATGCTACGATCTTACTCCCGTTATATGCAACAGATTCGCGTTAGCAACTCTCAAGAGTTTATTTCTAATACGGTGGTGTCAAACGTAGAAATCACGGCCTTGCTTAGCGACTATTTTGAACACCGTTTTAAACCCGGTGCAAACGCTTTATCTGCAAAGAATCTAAAGCTGCTAGATAAGATAGAAGAAAACTTTTACAAGGCGCTAAACAATGTACATAACCTGACCGAAGACAAGATTCTGCGTTTATATCTTGATTTGATCAAAGCAACGATGCGTACAAACTTCTATCAGCACGATAGCGGTGGTGCGGATAAAAGTTATATTTCGTATAAGTTGCAGCCGCGTTTAATTCCAAACGTTCCTTTGCCCGTTCCAATGTATGAGATATTTGTTTATTCGCCCAGGGTTGAAGGGGTTCATTTGCGTGGGGGGAAGGTTGCTCGTGGTGGCTTGCGTTGGTCTGATCGTTATGAAGATTATCGCACTGAAGTTTTAGGCTTGGTTAAGGCTCAGCAAGTTAAGAATGCTGTTATCGTTCCGGTTGGTGCGAAGGGCGGCTTCGTTGCTAAGAATTTTCCAAGCGACCGGAAAGGCTTCATCGCTGAAGGGATTGCGTGTTACCAAACCTTTATTACCGGAATGCTTAATGTAACCGATAACCTGGTTAATGGTGAAGTGGTTAAGCCGACCGAAGTCGTATGTCATGATGATGACGATTATTACCTCGTAGTTGCCGCGGATAAAGGCACAGCAACCTTCTCTGATATTGCGAATGAGATATCTTTGGAGAAGGGGCATTGGCTTGGTGATGCCTTTGCTTCGGGTGGTAGTCACGGCTACGACCACAAGAAAATGGGGATCACTGCAAAAGGCGCTTGGGTATCAGTTCAGCGCCATTTCAGAGAGCTAGGTCTTAATACGCAAACAACGCCATTCACTGCAATTGGTATCGGTGATATGGCAGGCGATGTTTTCGGAAATGGCATGCTGCTATCCAAGCATACCAAGCTAGTAGCGGCATTTAACCATATGCACATTTTCTTTGATCCTGATCCGGACCCTTCAACAAGCTTTTCAGAGAGAAAGCGCTTGTTTGAACTGCAGGGCTCTACCTGGGATGACTATAACAAAGAACTGATTTCTGAAGGTGGCGGTATTTATTCACGTTCCTCTAAGTCTATTGAACTTTCGAAGCAAATGCAGGACTTTATCGGTACAAAGGAAACGCGCCTGGCTCCAAATGATTTGATAAATCGAATACTAAAGGCAGAGGTTGACCTGCTTTGGTTTGGCGGCATTGGCACCTATATTATGTCGAGCAAGGAAACTCACGCGGATGTGGGTGATAAGGCTAATGATGTATTACGTATCACCGGTAAAGAGCTAAAAGCCAAAGTAGTCGGTGAGGGCGGAAATTTGGGTATGACCCAGCTTTCTCGTATTGAGTATGCTCAGAGTGGCGGGCAATTAAATACAGACTTTATCGATAACGCGGCTGGCGTAGACTGCTCAGATCATGAAGTGAATATAAAGATCCTCTTGAATGATATATTGCTGAATGGAGACTTAACTGAGAAGCAAAGAAATAAACTGTTAGCAGACATGACGGATAGCGTGTCTGATCTCGTTTTAAAAAATAACTACCGTCAAACACAAGCAATTAGTATAGCGCTTAAAGATGCGATGCCAAGAATGGAAGAGTATCGACGTCTGATCAATGCAATGGAAGCATCAGGAAAGCTGAATCGTGAACTTGAGTTCCTGCCTTGTGATGACGATATCACTGAGCGAAAGTCTCTAGATATGGGGCTAACAAGACCCGAGTTATCAGTACTTATCTCCTATGTAAAAGGTGACCTTAAAGAAGAGCTTATTAACTCGAACCTTCCTGATGATGACCACTTGAGTGATGAAATTGAGGTCGCCTTCCCACAACAGATAGTCAAGAAATACGGTGCTCAACTTCATGATCATCGCTTAAGAAGAGAGATCATATCAACGCAGGTTGCTAACGATATGGTCAATCATATGGGGATTACATTCGTTGAGCGGTTAAAGCAATCAACAGGTGCAAGCTCCTCTTCAGTTGCTTTGGCTTATATTATCGCGCGTGATGTATTTGACCTTGAAAATATTTGGGGGCAAATAGAGGATCTTGATTACCTTATTTCCAGTGACCTCCAGTACAGTATGATGGCTGAGTTAATGAGTTTAATGCGCAGAGCATGTCGCTGGCTGATCAGAAATCGTCGCAGTGAATTAAACGTTACTGAGAATATGGACCGTTTCAAAACTGGTATAGCCAAGATTGCTAAATCGTTACCAAGTTACCTGACTGGCGCATCTGCCCAGTTATGGCAAGATAAGTTTGATAGCCTGGTCGAGCAAGGTGTGCCGGAAAAGCTCGCAGGTATTGTCGCTGGGGCCAGTCATTTGTATTCTGCGCTTGGGATTATAGAGGCGCAGGAAGAGGGTGATGGCTCTCTGGATCAGGTTGCCAAAATTTACTACTTACTGGGCAATCGCTTAGAGCTAACTTGGTTCTCCTACCAAATTAACGCACTTACGCCTTTAACTCACTGGCAAGCACTAGCGCGTGAAGCTTTCAGAGAAGATCTAGACTGGCAGCAGCGTGCTTTAACTGTCGGTTTGTTGAAGTTGAATGATGCCCCGAAAGACATAAATAAACGTGTCGATTTATGGATGGAGCAGCATGATGAGCTTGTGGCGCGATGGCGTCAGATGCTCACTGAATTCAAAGCTACCGAAGATGCAGAGTTTTCAATGTATTCAGTTGCGTTGCGAGAGTTGCTGGACCTTGCCCAGAGTACGGTTCACTCGGCCTCCCAGGCTTCATAATATTATTACCCTATTGTTCAAGTTTTATTTGCTCAATAGGGTAATTTAAGCGAGAATGGCGGCTTTTTTAGATCATCTTTCGGGAGAAATTTAATGCCGTCACGTCGTGAACTAGCAAATGCCATTCGTGCGTTAAGTATGGATGCAGTTCAAAAAGCAAAGTCTGGCCATCCTGGCGCGCCAATGGGAATGGCTGATATTGCTGAAGTGTTATGGAACGGCCACTTACAGCATACCCCTCAGAACCCGTCTTGGCCAAATCGCGATCGATTTATATTGTCCAACGGCCACGGTTCAATGCTTATCTATTCTTTGCTGCACTTAAGCGGTTATGATCTGGGTATTGAAGATCTTAAAAACTTCCGACAGCTACATTCTAAAACGCCAGGTCACCCTGAATACGGATACACACCCGGAGTTGAAACTACCACTGGCCCTCTTGGTCAAGGTATTTCTAATGCGGTGGGTATGGCGATAGCCGAAAAGTCACTTGCTGCGCAATTTAACCGTGAAGGTCATAATATCGTTGATCATTACACCTATACATTTGCTGGTGATGGCTGTTTGATGGAAGGTATTTCCCACGAAGTGTGTTCTTTAGCAGGTACGCTTGGCTTGGGTAAATTGGTACTTTTTTATGATGATAACGGCATTTCAATAGACGGTGAAGTCGAAGGTTGGTTCTCTGACGATACACCTAAGCGCTTCGAGTCTTATAACTGGCAAGTTATTCCTAATGTAGATGGTCATGATGCTGATGCCATCGAGGCGGCCATTAAAGAAGCTAAAAGTAATACTACTCAGCCAACTATTATTTGCTGTAAAACAGTAATAGGTTTTGGTTCGCCAAATAAAGAAGGTAAAGAAGATTGTCACGGTGCTCCGTTGGGTGATGATGAAATTGCTGCAACTCGTGAGCGCTT